>NZ_JACGAU010000012.1:0-59699 GCF_020137595.1 Campylobacter sp. RM12640 | reverse complement strand
AAATTCTACAACCACAACCGCCACAGAATACACAAGATATATCAACTTCTGCACTAGGCTCTGTGAATGGGAAAAAGCTTGGACGAAATCTAACTTTTACATCTCCGAACATATATCTTAAAAATTCTTCTAAAACATATTTTAAATTAGCAAAAGATATTTTATCCCCATCTTCAACCACAAGCATTTCTATTTGATGAAACATAGGAGTGTGTGTAATATCAAAATCTCTTCTAAATACGGCACCAGGTGCAATCATTCTAATAGGTGGATTTTGTTTTTTCATAGTTCTTATTTGCACCGGACTTGTTTGAGTTCTAAGTAATAATTTATCTATAAAATAAAAAGTATCTTGCATATCTCTAGCAGGATGTGATTTAGGTAAATTTAAAGCTTCAAAATTATGAAAGTCGTCTTCAATCAACGGACCTTCTTCAAGACTAAAATTTTGTCTTAAAAAATAATCAATTATCTTATCCATTGTGCTCATTACAGGATGAAGAGCACCAGAATTTGAACGCTCATCAAAATAAGCAAAATTGAAAGCATCTTTTTTAGCTTTTGCTTTTATAAATTCATCTTTTAAATATTTTTGCTTTTGAATAAATTTATCATTAAATTCATCTCTTAATTTATTTAAAATTTCTGCTTTTTGTTTTTTTTCATCACCTTCTAAGTCTTTTAACTTAGCAAATTCACTTGTTAAATAACCTTTTTTACCAAGAATTTGCACCTTTATTTGCTCTAATTCTTCAAGCGAAGAACAATTATCTAAACTAATTAAAATATCTTCCAAGAGTTAGCCTTTTTATTGATTTTTTACAATTTTAGTGTAAATTACATAAATAAACGATTAAGACTATTAAAAAAAGGAAAGAAAATGAGCGATTTAAATGTTTTTGAAAGAATTGTAATAGGCGAACTCCCATCTAGTAAAGTTTTAGAAAATGATGAATTTTTAGCATTTCACGATATAGATCCAAAAGCTCCTGTTCATATATTAATAATTCCTAAAAAAAGATTTGTAAGTTTTCAAGAAGTTGACGGTGCTACAATGGCAAAAATGACAGATTTTATTCACGAAGTTGCAAAATTATTAGGACTTGATAAAAGCGGATATAAATTACTTACTAATGTAGGTGCTGATGCAGGACAAGAAGTGTTTCATTTACATTTTCATATGCTAGGTGGATTAAAACTATTTATCCCAAAAGTTGAAGAAAATAAAGAAGCATTATTTTAATTTAACTTCCTAGCATTTAGCTAGGAATGTTTTAATATTCTAAATCAGGTTTGATTGTTTTAGAAGTTGAAGCAGGTAAGCTAGGATATGTAATATCAGGCATTTTACCTGTTAGTGATTTTAAGAATGTAATTATTAATTGTGATTCTTCATCATTTATTTCTATTCCTAATTGGATTTTTCCCATTAATTTAACAGCTTCATCTAATTCCCAAATAGCACCATTATGATAATAAGGTGCGGTTAATTCAATGTTTCTTAATGTAGGAGCTTTAATTAAACCATCGCTATCTCCTTTAAAATCACCTATATTTGCATATTTATATTTATTAGCTACTTCAAATGCTTGTAGTGTCCCACCAAGATTAATACCTGTATGACAAGCAGTGCAACCTTTATCTATAAATAGTTTTAATCCTTGTTTTTCTTCTTTACTTAAAGCTTTCTCATTACCATTTAAAAATTCATCAAATCTTGATGGAGTTATTAAGGTTCTTTCAAAAATACCAATACTTGTAGCAATTAAATCAAAATCAATTTTTTTATCTCCATAAGCTTTTTTAAAATCATTAACATATTCAGGAATTGAAGTAATTTTGCTCACAACTTCACTTGGTATAGCTGCCATTTCTACTGATGATTGGATAGGTCCTTTTGCTTGGTCTTGTAAATGACCTGAACGACCATCCCAAAATTGCGAAGAATTAAATACAGAATTATAAACCGTTGGAGAGTTTAGATGATGTGGATTAGGAGACCATTTATGCCCTGTACTTGCTGGAACTCCATCAGTTCCACCTAAACCTAAATTATGACAGGTATTACAAGATATAATTCCACTTTTTGAAATTCTTGGGTCAAAATATAGTTTTTTACCAAGTTCAACTCTTTCTTTAGTGGTAGGATATTCTACATAATCAGGTGCATATTGTTTAATTAATTCTTCTAATTTGGCTTTATCGCTAGGTATAGCAACCAAACCTGCTTCTTTTGCTTCATCAATTAAACTAGCAGCATTTAAACCTACTAATAAACTTAAAGATAACATAATTTTTTTCATTATTTTCTCCTTTTAATTAAAGTAAAAAGATTATAAAGTTTTTTAGATAATAAAAAATATTATTTATATAAAATTTTATAGTTTTATAATTTATTTTTTGATAAAAAATATTATTTAATTCATCAATATGCTTTGTGTAAAAATTAAAACAAATATCGTAATAATAGTGTTTTGAATAGCTAGAAAATAGAATTAGATTGTAAATAAATATAGAAATAGAATAATTTTAGGTCTTAATGAAAAGACCTAAAATATTAAATTAAGATTTTTTTAGTGCTCTAATTTTTGCACTTAAGCTAAATAGTCTTATAAATCCTGCTGCATCAAATTGATTATAAACTTCATCTTCGCTAAAAGTTGCAAAATCTTTATCATAAAGACTATTAGGAGAGCTTTTACTCATTGCATTGCAATTGCCTTTATATAATTCTATAATTATTTCTCCATTTAAATCTTTGCTAAATTCATTAATCGCAGCACTAATAGCAACTCTTGTAGGGCAAAACCACTTACCATCATACACTAAATAGCTCATTTCAAGTCCTAACATAGCTCTTAATTTTAAGCTATCTCTATCAAGAACGATTTGCTCTAACGCTCTTAAAGCAGTATTTATAATTGTTCCGCCAGGTGTTTCATAGCATCCTCTTGATTTCATTCCCACAAGCCTATTTTCCACAATATCAATCCTACCAACTCCGTGTTTTGCCCCTATTTCATTAAGTTTATTTAAAGCTTCGTAAGGACTTAAGCTAATATCATTTACCTTTGTAACCACACCTTTTTCAATGCTTAATTTTACTAATTCAGCTTCATTAGGAGCGATTTTTGGATTTACACTTAGACAAAAACAATCTTCATTATTAAAAGTTGTTGTGTCTTCTAAAACTCCACCTTCAGTTGAAATATGCCAAGCGTTTGCATCTTTGCTATAGATTTTTTCTTTACTCGCTGTTGTTTTAATATTTTTTAACGCTAAAAAATCAAGCAAATCTTCTCTTGATTTCATATTCCAAATTCTCCAAGGAGCTATAACTTCTAACTTAGGTGCTAGTGCGTTTATAGTATATTCAAATCTTACTTGATCATTACCTTTTCCTGTAGCTCCATGTGCGATAGCATCAGCATTAATGCTTATTGCATAATCAACTAAAGCCTTAGCAATTACCGGTCTTGCCATTGAAGTGCCTAGTAAATATGTGCCTTCATATAATGCCCCGCTTAAAATTGTAGGATATATATAGTTTTTAACAAAATCTTCTTTTAAATCAACTACCACACAATCTTTTGCCCCTGAATTAAATGCCTTTTGTTTAACATCTACTAATTCATTTTTATCTTGACCCACATCAGCTACTAAAGCATACACTTCACAATCATAATTTTCTTTAAGCCAAGGAATAATTGCTGAAGTATCAAGACCCCCGCTATAAGCTAAAACAATTTTTTTCATACTTTCTCCTTAATTATCTAAATCGTATTTTTGTAATAATTTTACATAAGTTCCGTTGTCTTTTAGAATTTTTAAGGCATTATTAAAATCATCTTTTAATTTTGTATTACCTTTAGCAAATGCAAAACTCACTCCATCACCTAAAATTGGTGTTTTAGCAAATACGCTAAGTTCAGGATAAGTATTAATATAGCCTTTAGCCACAGCAGCGTCTAATACAAAACCATCTATTTTTTTATTAACCGTTGCTAAAACAAAAACTATTAATTCAGAATTTAAATATGGTTTTACGCCTTTAATTTTACTAACTTCATCAGCTTGTAAAGTGCCTAATTGAGCTCCTAATTTAGCCCCTTTTGATAAATCTTCTAAAGAATTTATATTAGTATTTTCTTTTAATTTAACATAATAATTTACCCCGTTATAATATGAATTAGAAAAATCAACACTTTTTGCTCTTTGTGGGGTTTCATTCATTCCAGAAGCTATAACATCAATTTTTCCTGCTTTTAAAGCATTGATTAAACCATCAAATTCAATAGCAACAAATTCAACTTTAATATCTAGTATTTTTGCTATTTCTTCCACTAAATCCATATCAAATCCAACAATTTTACCATCTTTCATATATTCAAATGGTGCATAACCTGGAGATGTTCCTACTTTTAAAATATCTTGAGCAAAAATTTGTGCAACTAGTGCAAAACCTAAAAATAACTTTTTCATAATTAATCCTTTTAATAAAAATAAATAACTAAATTGCTTAGAGCAAAAAACTAAAATAACCTAAATAACAATGATAAAACTAACAATAATAAAAATTAACAATGATAAAATCTGGGAAATTAAAAAATAGTAGTAAGCATCAACGAAGTCTTAAAAATAATTTAGCAACACTCTTTTGCATTTTTTCTCCTTTAAAATAATTTAAATAATAATATCAATATTTTTTGTTAATGATAATAAAAAATTATTTTTTTTGTTAATTTCGTTACGATTTGTAACAAAATTAACAAAATTTGTATTAAAAAATATCACATTTCATATTTTTCTAATAATTTTTCATAAATTCCTTGACTTTTTACAATTTCTAAAGCCTTATTAAAATCATCTCTTAATTTAATATTACCTTTAGCAAATGCAAAGCTAGTGCCACTTTTT
Organism: Campylobacter sp. RM12640; assembly: GCF_020137595.1. Classification (NCBI taxonomy): domain Bacteria; kingdom Pseudomonadati; phylum Campylobacterota; class Epsilonproteobacteria; order Campylobacterales; family Campylobacteraceae; genus Campylobacter; species Campylobacter sp. RM12640. The sequence continues at coordinate 54,782 of NZ_JACGAU010000012.1, read as the reverse complement.
TCTTGTATATCTTTAAATATTTCAATTTCTTTATAGGTATTTAAGTATCCTCTAGCTACTAATTTATCAACTATAACAGCATCTATTTTGCCATTTACTAATGCTAGGATTAGATTTGAAATTTCAGAATTTAAAAATGGTTTTGCCGAAGGAATTTCATTAAGCATTGCAGCTTGAATTGAACCTAATTGCACTCCTACTACTAAATTATTTAAATCTTTAATATCAGTTCTTGATTTTAATCTTAAAAAACAATTTGAACCAGTGTAATAAATATCACTAAACTCAACATTTTTTGCCCTTGCAGGAGTATTGCTAAGTCCTGAAGCTATCACATCAATTTTGCCTAATTTAACAGCGCCCATTAAAGCATCAAAATCCATAGGAACAAATTCTACTTTAATATCCAACACTTTAGCTATTTCATTTACTAAATCTATATCAAAGCCAACGATTTTTTCATCTTTTATATATCCAAACGGAGCAAAACCAGGCGACATACCAACTTTAATCAAATCTTGTGCGAAAATTTGCATTACAAATGCTAATAAAATAATTAATTTTTTCATAATTTTTCCTTATTCCATATCATATTTTTTTATTAAATTATCATAAATTCCACTATCTTTTATAATTTTAAGTGCCCTATTAAATTCATCTCTTAACTTTGTATTTCCTTTAGCAAAAGCAAAACTAAGACCATCAGTTTTTTCTTCAGTTTTCTTAAATACAACTAAATTTTTATAATTTCTTAAATATCCTTTGGCTACAGTTTTATCTACTAAAACAGAATCAATTTTGCCACCAACTAATGCTAAAATTAAATTTGAAGTATCAGCATTTAAAAATATTTTTACATCTTTAAATCTAGCTAATATATCAGCTTGAATTGAGCCTAATTGTGCTCCTATAGTAAGTCCATTAATTTCAATAATATCAGTTCTTGAAGATTGTTTTAAAAAATAATTACTACTTATGTAGTAAAAATCACTAAACTCAACGCTTTTAGCTCTTTCTGGTGTATTTCTAAGTCCTGAAGCTATCATATCAATTTTTTTAAGTTTTAAACCACTTATTAAACCATCAAAATCCATAGGAACAAATTCCACTTTAATATCCAATATTTTAGCTATTTCATTTACTAAATCTATATCAAAGCCAACGATTTTTTCATCTTTCATATATCCAAATGGTGCATATGCTGGGTCAATTCCAACTTTAATCAAATCTTGTGCGAAAATTTGCATTACAAATGCTAATAAAATAATAAATTTTTTCATAATTTTTCCTTTAAAAACAATAAAACAAATTTATTTTCAAGCAAATAAAATAAAGCTATAAAGCTTAAAATGCTAAAAATAAAAAACTAAAAAAATAAACAATAATAAAAATTGGGAAATTAAAAAATAAGAGTAAGGGTCAATGGGCTTTAGTGAATAATACAAAAGAATTTAGATTGTTACAATTTAACATTTTATCTCCTTTAAAATTTTTTGCAAAATATATCATAAAATAGCAAATAATATTAATTATTTATAAAAAAATATTATTTGCTTTTAAATTTTATACTTTTTTGAAGAGTTTTAAGAGTTTTAACGTTAATTTTTTTAATATACTAGATTTTTGCGAAGCTAAATATTCAGCAATTTCAGTTCTTCCAAACATTAAAGCAAATGTGTAAGGAGTCATTCCTAAACCATTGTTTTCATCAATATTCGCTCCATTTTCTACTAGCAGTTTTACGATATTTAAATAACCTTTAAAGCAAACTCCAGCTAGTGGAGTTTGACCTTTATCATTTTTCATATCAACACTTGCACCATTGCTAATAAGCATTTGAGCGCATTCGTAAGAGCCGTTATAACAAGCCAACATTAAAAGTGTGTTTCCACGATGGTCTTTAAAATCAACATTAAATCCTGCCTTTATCATGTTAAGGAGAGTGTTGTAATCATTATTTCTTGCAAAATCCAACGCCATTTTACATAATTCATCGTATCTTGCTAATTCGGCACTACTTAATTGCATTTTATTTTCCTAAAGCTTTTCTTACGCCATTTGCATATTCAGGGCTAATTTTTTCAAAATGCGCTAGAGCTTTTGCAATGATTTCATCTTTTACACCATCAAAACTTGCTGCTAGATTTTTATATAGTCTTTCTTTTTCATCAGCAGGTAAGATATTAAATAGATTTCTTGGTTGTGTATAAAAATCATTATCAAGCGGAGCATATCTAGCTGCACTATTACCTATTGCCAAATCAGGCTCAAGATATTTAGCATTTTCACTTGCACCACCTAAAGTATTTGGCTCATAATAAGCACCATTAGCTAAATTATCACCTATACCAAAATTCATAGCACCTGCAACATTATATGTGCTAACTTCATTTCTAGCTCTATTTACAGGTAATTGATGATAGTTTGCACCAATTCTGTATCTTTGTGCGTCAGGATAGCTAAAAATTCTAGCTTGAAGCATTTTATCAGGGCTAAAGCTTATACCTGGAACAATATTGCTTGGGCTAAATGCAGCTTGCTCTACTTCATTAAAATAATTTTGTGGATTGCGATTTAATATCATTTCTCCAACTTCAATTAATGGAACAATGCTATGAGGCCATACTTTTGTTAAATCAAATGGATTAAATCCAAGTTTTTCAACTTCGTTTTCTGCAAGGATTTGAACTTTTACGCTCCAAACAGGGAAATTTCCTTTTTCAATATTCTCGTATAAATCTCTTTGATGAGATTCTCTATCTTTTGCTATGATTTTTTCTGCTTCTTCATTTGTTAAGCACTTAATTCCTTGTTTGGTTTTAAAGTGAAATTTAACCCAAAATCTTTCATTTTTATCATTAATAAACGAATAAGTATGAGAACCATATCCATTCATATGACGATATGATGCAGGAATTCCTCTATCACTCATAAGAATTGTTACTTGATGTAGTGCTTCAGGAGTTAAAGTCCAAAAATCCCACGCCGCATTATTGCTTCTTAAATGAGTTCTTGGGTCTCTTTTTTGAGTGTGAATAAAATCAGGGAATTTATAAGCATCTCTTAAGAAAAATGTAGGAGTATTATTACCTACTAAATCCCAAATACCTTCTTTTGTGTAAAACTTAATCGCAAAACCACGAACATCTCTTTCAGCATCAGCTGCACCTGCTTCACCTGCAACTGTTGAAAAGCGTAAGAAAAGTGGAGTAACTTCACCCTTAGCAAAAACTTTTGCTTTTGTATATTTGCTAATATCTTGTGTTATTCTTAATTCTCCATAAGCTCCACTTCCTTTTGCATGAACTGCACGCTCTGGAATTCTTTCTCTATTTTGATGAGCAAGTTTTTCAATCAATTGATAATCTTGCATTAAAAGCGGTCCCATTGCACCTGCACTAAGTGAGTTTTGATTTGAACCTATTGGGTTACCAAAATCCGTTGTTAATTGTTTCATTATATCTCCTTTTAAAAATGTGAAGTAATAATAAATAATATAGGATAATAATTGGTAAATAATAAAAATTATTATCTAAAAAATTTTTTAGCTAATAATTTTATTCTATTTTATATGAAATTAGGAGCATCGTTTGAGAATATTATTAAATCCTTTTCTTTAGTTTCATTAGCTAAAGTTTCAATTAATTTTGCTTTATCTTTTAGAATGATTTTTTTAATTTTTAAATTCTCATCATATATTCTAGCATTAGTCTCACTTGTAATAATTGCTAAATCAAAACATTCATTAATTACTTCGCATAGTTTTTTGTTTAACTCTTCACTTGCTTCAATTATGCCTGGACTAACTAAGACTTTTTTGCCTAAGTTATAATCTTTAATTATTCTATAACTATCACTCATACCATCATAATTACCATTAAACCCATCATCAATTATAAATTTTGGCTCACGAGAGATGATTTGTAATCTATGTTCTGTAGCTTTTAAATTAGCTATTTCTTTGCTAATTTGCTCGTAATTTAAACCTAAAGCCTTAGCTAGGTAAATACAAGCACATAAATTACTAGCATTAAAACTACCTAATAAATTAGCAAAATATTTTTCATCATTGCATTTAAAACTAAGCCCATCTAAACTAGCTTTTATCTCACTTAAAGCACTATCATAGCTAAAGCTCTCACCTACACTACTATGAGTGATTGCTAATTCCAATCTAGTGCTTTTTAGGGCTTCTTTTTTAACTTCTTTAGTATTTTCTATATTTTTAAAATATTCTAAATGAGCTGTGCCAATTTGTCCTACTATTACATAATGTGGGCGGACTAATTTTGTGATTTCTTCTATATCGCCCTTTTTTCTAGCACCTGCTTCTATTATTAATAAATTTGTATTTGGGTCTAGGTTTTCATTAATATCTTTAATAAGTCCTAAAAGAGTATTAATACTTCCTTTAGCATAATGAATTTTAAAATAGTTTTGAGTAATACTAGCTAGGTAATGTTTGATACTTGTTTTGCCATAACTTGCAGTGATTAATACTACTTTACAATCTTTTAAATTGCTTATTTTATTATAAGCTTTATTGTAAAAACTCTTATTTACAAAATACTCACAAATATACGAAAGTAAAAATGCAAAAATTATAATATCTAAGGTATGTGGGTCAAGTTTGTAATAAAAATGAATTGGGGTAAATATAAAAGCACCTAATAAATTAAATAAAAACAATCTCTTAATCCTAGCTGTAAATACTAAAGGTTTATCAATATTTTTTGCTAAAAAAATTAAAGCTAAAAGATAAATTATAGATACTCCTAAGGCTAAAAAATGATTAATATCACAAGTAATTACATAGAGTAAAAATGGTGCTATTAGATAATAAAAATGCCAACGCTTTTTAGAAAAATTAAATAAAACTCTTTTAAATTTATAATTATTTAACTGCAATACTAAAGCTAAATAATAAAGCATCAAAAAAGAAAACGCAAAAGAAACTATATAAATCATAAAAATAACCCTTCGTTAAATACATTTAATTCATTAATAAATTTATTTTTATCGCCTTTATATAACATATAAGTATGGTTTTTTATTTCGGTGATTTCAAATAAATTTAAATGTTTTTTGATTTCGCTAATGATTAATTCGTTATTTTCAAAAAACACAACTTTAGAGCCTTCGCTCATTTTGACTATTTCATTATTATCATTTAAAAATATAAAATCTAATAATTTAAGATTTGAATAATTGATATTTAGTTCTTTAAATACATTGATTTTCGCAAATTGTTCTGTAAATATTATAGGTATAAAAACATTGTAATAATACTCATCATTTAATATTAAATCTTGATAAAAAAAACTAGAGCGTTTAATAATTTCATAAGAATACTTTACATTTTCATAGCTTAAGCTTAATTTATCTAAATATTCCTTGCTTGAGCAAAAGATTAAATTATTTTTTAAAATATTTTCAAAATCATAAAATAAGTCATTTTTTAAAGTAGTAATATTTAGCCTATTTAAACATTCTATGCTTAATTCATCTAATAAAACTACCCTTTTATCAATTGAATAAAACGCAAGCAATCTTGTTAAAGCAAATTCAAAATCATTTATTTTTAAAAATGCTACTTCTTTATCACTAATTGATAAATCCTTAGTGCTAATTATTGCATAAGCACCTTTTTTAATAGCTTCATTTGCCAATGCTTGTTCATCAGTAAAAAACGCACTAGCATTAGTAACGCTATTTAAATTAAGGCAAAAATCTTTAAGCCTAGAAACACTAGGCTTATTAATAATTTTTGCATTAATTAATTCTGAAAAATTAGTTATTTCCAATTTTTATCCAATCACTGCACCATTTTCACATTTAGTAAGTGGTGTTAATAAAACTAAGCTTTCATCTGAATTTTTAGCACTTAAAATCATACCTTCACTTAAATGCTTAAATACTTTTCTACTCTCTAAATTAGCAAGTAAAATAATTTGTTTGCCAACTAAATCTTTAGCATTATAATATTTCGCAATTCCGCTTAAAACTTGTCTTTTTTCAGTTCCTAAATCAAGTTGGAATTTTAATAATTTCTCACTACCTTCTACATTTTCGCATTCTAAGACGGTTGCTACTTGCATTTTGATTTTTGCAAAATCATCAATTTTAATTTTTGGCTCTTTTAATTCTTTTTTTACTTCTTCTTTGCTTTCAATTTTAAGCTCAACTCTTGAGAATAAATGTTCGCATTCGTTTAAATTAAATTCTTTTTGTAAATTAAACATATCGTTATATGTTTTAGTATCAATATTTACTCCTAAAGCATTAGCTATTTTTGTACTAGCTTTTGGCATAACAGGACTTAATAAAATACTAGCATTTTTTAAAATGTTAAAAATTACTGCTAATAAGCTTTGAGTTTGTTTGCTTTCGTTGTTTTTCATCATAGTCCAAGGCTCATATTTTGAAACCATCGCATTTGCTATACTTAAAGCTTTCATAATTTCGCTTATATATTCATTCATTCTAAGCTCATTTATAGCATTTATACTTGCTTTAAAATATTCATTTGCTTTATTTAATTCTTCGCTAAATCCTGATTCAAATTCCACTTTTAAATCAAAATATTTTTTAGCCATTGATATGCTTCTGCTTAATAAATTACCTAATTCATTTACTAATTCAGCATTTATTTTATTAACCGTTGCAAGTTTGCTAAAATCTCCATCATTTCCAAAAGGCATTTGAGATAATAAAAAATATCTTAAAGGCTCATTGCCAAATTCGTTTTTAACATCAATAGGATTTATTACATTTCCTACACTTTTACTCATTTTTTCGCCTTCAACCGTCCACCAGCCGTGCGCTCCTATCATTTTAGGCAACTCTAAATCAAGGCTCATTAAAAAACAAGGCCAATAAATTGCGTGGAATTTTAAAATATCTTTACCAACTAATTGAATATTTGCAGGCCAAAAAGACATTTTTTCATCATTATCTAAATACCCTAAAGCACTCAAATAATTACTCAAAGCATCAAGCCATACATAAACTATATGCTTACTATCATTTAATTCATCAGGTATTTTTATGCCCCAAGAAAAACTAGTTCTAGTTACCGATAAATCCCTTAAGCCTTGTTTTACGAATGCTATTACTTCGTTTTTTTTGCTAGCTGGCATAATGCAAGTAGGATTATCTTCATACCATTTTAATAATCTATCTTGGTATTTGCTTAGTCTAAAAAAATAGCTTTCTTCTTTTAAAATTCTAGTAGGCTTTTTGCAATCAGGACATTTATCATTATCAAGTAATTGAGTTTTTGTATGAAAAGTCTCGCAAGATACACAATAATGACCTTCGTATTCATCTTTATAAATATCGCCTTTTTCATACATTTTTAAAAAAATCTTACGAACGCAATTTTTATGATTTTCATCAGTTGTTCTAATAAAATAATCATTACTAATTTCAAGTTCAGCCCACAAATCTTTAAAACTTTTGCTAACTTTATCAGCATAAGCTTTTGGACTTTCGTTGTTTTTGATAGCGCTTTCTTCTATTTTTTGACCATGCTCATCAGTGCCTGTTAAAAAGAAAGTCTCATCTCCTTTAAGTCTAGCAAATCTAGCAAGCGTATCAGCAATTATAGTAGTATATGCGTGACCTATATGAGCTTTGTCATTTACATAATAAATTGGAGTTGTAATATATGTTTTCATCTAAATCCTTAAAAATTAAAATCTTGTGAAGCACCTTGCGACATATTTTCATAAGTAGCCTTTACAAAAGCATTTCTTATATCGCACTCACAGAGCTTTTCACAATCTATACAAGATAATTTATTTTGTGTTTTTTGTTGGCAATCTTGCAAATTCTTTTTAGCAATTTGCAAATTACTCTCATAAATATTCATCTAAATATGCCTTTTCACTGATTGAACCAAGATAGCAAGGTGTGCTTGCGTGAATTGTGCTAAATTTTAAATTAAGCAAACTCTCATATCCTTTAGAGCCTTTTATCCCATCACTTGAAAATCCACCAGCTTTTTCGTAAATATAAGCGAAAGGAAATACTTCAAATAAAGCCCTAAGTTTTCCTAATTTACCATCATTTAATGTAGCTTCGCTTGTATTTGGATATGAAAACAATCCCCCACCTTTTATTAAAATCTGATGTAAATCACTAACCATAGCACCGCTATATCTTAAGCGGTATCCATCACTAAATATTTTATCAATCATTGCTTTATGAGCCTTGCTCCAATCTTTTTGAGTGCCGCCTGTTGCGTTTAATTTACCTTTTTCATTTAGTTTTAAATCTTTTAAGAATTTAAATTCTTTTCCATCATATTCATATAATTTTGGCTCATTTATACAAACTACTAATTGGGTTCTAGGACCATAAATTGAATAAATAGCTGCTTTTAAACTATTAGGCTCTGCAGTATTTTCATAGATAGCAAATATACTTCCTACTGTAAAATTAACATCAAATAAAGAAGAGCCATCAAGTGGGTCATACGCAACTATATATTTTGCATCATCGTATAAAAATTGCGGATTTTCTTTTTCTTCACTAATAATTGCTTTAATTGAGCCAATTTTACTAAGCTCGTTTGTAATTATCATATCGCTTAATACATCTTGTTTTAGTTGTAAATCCCCACTAGCATTGCTTAATTCTGTATAGCCATATTCAGGGTTATCAAAGCTTTGCTTAATCTTTAAAACGCTTTGTTTTATAGCTTCTATTATTTCTTGCATTAAATCTCCTTAGCATTATTCAAAACAAATTCACTAATACTAGCAATATCATCTAAATTAAATTGCTTTAAACCATAATCTTTATTAGAATAACTAGCTAATGCTAAAGAATATTCTAAATAACTCTCATCAACTTCTTTGCAAAACACACATAATCTTGGTAAAGGCAAACTTTTAAGTCCTTCAACTAAAACAATATTAGCACTAAATTGCTTTATTATTTGCTCTATTTCTAAGCTTTCGTGATAAAAAATAGTGGTTTTTACAGGACTTAAAACTGCAACTTCAGCACCCGTTTGATAGAATTTAAAACTATCTTTACCATTCGTATCAAATACTGCTTTATCTTTTGGGTCGTGCTTAATTATTGCTACCTTTAAGCCAAGCTTTTGTAAATGCTCTGAAATTTTACAAATTAGTGTAGTTTTGCCCGAATTTGATGGGCCAGTAAATGCGAATGCTTTTTTCATTGATTAACCTTTTTTATTAAAAATTATAAATTTATAAATTAAACGAAAGAGAAGTAATGAAAAAAGCTTTATTTTTAGTAATTTTGATATGTTTTACAGCTTGTGTTAAGCAAAATGATGAATTTTATAATTCAAAAGAAGAAATAATGCTAAGGTCTTATTATGTAAATGATTGCATTATTAGTTATTTAGGAGTTAAGGATAATAACGATTATTTTGTGATTGCTAGTAAAAATGAAATTGAACATATAATAATTGAAGGGTATTTGGTTCAATTTTTAAAACTGCCAAAAAATGAATTTAATTTGCCTTATAAAAATGATTTTTTATATTTTTACAAAATAATAAATACTGCTAGTAAAAAGACAAATATTGATATAGAAATTACTTTAAATAATGAAGAAACAAGAAGCGCTAAAATACAAAGAATTTCAAAATCTCTTGAATATCAATTTTAAGGGCTAAAAAACCCTTAAAATTACGCTAATAATGACGCTATTTGAGTTTGGTTAAAATTAACTTGCTGAGCGTTTTTAAAACTTTCTTCATTTTGCTTTAAAAAATTAGCGTTTAATTTAGAAAAATCTTCATTTTTAAATCTATCATTATTGTTATTTGCTGTTTTTAAACTATTTTCTATTTTTTCTAAATCATTTTTCAAATCAGCTTTATTTGTATTATTATTTTGAATTTTTGAAATCATTTCATCTTGTTGAGTGCTGATTTCTTGATATTTTTTCTCGCTTAATTTTTCTTCACTTACTTTTTTCTCATTTAGTTGTTCTACCGAAGTATCTTCAACTTTTTGAGTAGGTTTATTTTGAGCCATTAAGACATTGCTTTGTATGTTATTGTTAATTTGCATACTAAACTCCTTTTAAATTTTGCCGATTATAGCCTATTTTTCTTTTTTCTTAGTAAAAAATAATATTAATTGTAAAATAACCATAACTTTAAAAATCATTTCACTTTGCTTATGATTATCATTAAAATCTTTACTATCAGTAATGCCTAAAGCCTGCATATCAAGCACATTAGCTGTATAATAAAATACAAACACTAAGGCTAAAATCAAAATTATTAGGCTTAAAATTGGCTTTAAACTAAATAATTTATTTGAAATACTTTCATAAATAATATTTAAAAAGCTTACGAAAAGTAACAAATAATTAAATTTTACAAACACTTGTGTCATCAAAAGTCCGCTTTGAAAGTGGCTTAAAATCCCATCTCCAATAATTGCACTAGGATAAAAAATAATAGGAGCAACAACAATTCCTATGAATAATTCTACAAAAATTATTCCAGCTAATAAAAAATCATTAATTTTTTTCATAATCTAACCTTTCTGCTATAAAAACTCTATCAAAACCATTTAAATCTTTATAAAAACTAGCCTTAAAATTCTTTTCTTTTAGATAATCATTTAGGATTTCTTTTTGATCATATCCAAATTCGCACATTAAAAATCTCACATTTTCTAAATAACATTTATCAATTATTTTAAATAATATTTCATATCCTTTTTTACCACCAAAAAGCGCTGTTTTAGGCTCTTTTAATACTGATTTATCTAAATTATATTCGGTGCTAATATATGGAGGATTTGAGATAATTAGTTCATAGTCTTTAAAATTAACTTTCATAAAATCGCTAATAAAAAAATCACAATTTATATTATGCAATTTAGCATTTTCATTGGCTAGTTTTAAGGCTAATTTGTTTATATCACAAGCTTTTATATTTGCTTTTGTAAATAATTTTAAAAATATACTAATAATCCCACTTCCAAAACCTATTTCAAAAATATTTTTTATGTTATTTTGATTTATTAGATTTATTGCTAAATCTATTAGTATTTCAGTATCATTTCTAGGAATTAACACTCCTTTAGCACATTTAAATTCTAAATCTTTTATATAAGTTTTTGAGAATATGTATTGTAATGGAGTGCCGTTTTTGTATTCGTTTGCAATACTTAAAAGTTTAATTTTATCGCTTGGATTTATCACATTTGCCCTTGCGACTGAATATTCAAGCATTGAATATGAAAAATACTCCATTATAATCTGTCTTGCAATTACTTCATTGCTTAGGGCTTTTAATTCGTTAAATGTGGCTATCATTTAATGCACTTATTCTTCTACTTAAACTCGGATGAGTTTTATAAATCATTTCATAAATAGCGTTATGATCTAGCAAGGCTTTATTATGAATAGCTAATACCTTTAAAGCACTTATCATATCGTTTTTGCTAGTTTTTATTGCTCCGTGTTTATCTGCACTAAATTCATTTTTTCTTGAAATAGAATTTAAAATAGGACTTAAAATAAACGAAATTGCCGAGCCTACCATAATAAAAGCAAACAACGGGCTAGATACAAAGCCTTCTAAATTAAATTGATTTTCAAAAAAACTTGAAAAATATCCAAAAAACGCAAAGGTAATTAATAGATTTAAACCACTTATAAAAAGCATTTTTAAAATATCTTTATGTTTAAAATGCCCTAATTCGTGAGCTAATACGGCAAGTAATTCATCTTTACTCATAGTATTGATTAAAGTATCATAAAGAACTACTTTTTTTGCTCCGAACATACCCGCAAAATAAGCATTAAGTCTAGTATCGTTTTTACTAGCGTCCATACTAAATACCCCATTACTTTTAAAGCCACATTCATCTAATAATTTTGCAATATCATCTCTTAATTCACCTTCTACAGGGCTTAATTTATTAAACAATGGAACTATAAAATTAGGATAAATAACCATAGCTAAAAGACTAAAAATAAATAAAATAACAAAGCCACCTATCCACCAAAACTCGCCTAATTTAGCAATAGCAAAAAGCAAAATATAAACTAAAGCTCCACCTATAATTACTAATAAGATTAATGATTTTAAAAGGTCTTTAAAATACATTTTAGGAGTTTTTTTATTAAAGCCGTGCTTAGTATCAACAACCATAGTTTTATAATAATCTAAGCAAGTTAGAATGCAAGAATTTATAATAAAATACAATAAAACTAAAATAGTATTATCAAGCAGTGAATTAGGCTCAAAATGAACCTTTAATACATTAAATAACACCAATATAAATACGCAATTTAAAATAAGTGCTAAAAAATTATTTAGTATTGAAAATTTATGCTCAACTATAGCTATATTTTTAAATTCTATAAATTGCTCATCACTTAAAAAACCTTTATTTGTTTTTGTTTTAATATGATTTATTTCAAGTAATTTAAGTATTGTTTCAATCACAAAAATTACACTAATTATGCTAATTATCAACATTTTCTAACCTTTCTGTAAGTTCTAAAACTTCGTAATACTCATTTTCTAAAAGCTCTAATTCCTGATTTAAATTCTCAAGCCTTTCATTTAAAGCCAATATCCCATATTTTTCATATTTTGTAGGGTCGCTTAAGTATTCATTTAATAATCTAATTTCTTTTTCAATCTCTTCAATCTTAACTGGGTGTTCTTCTAGGATTTTATTTTGTTTATAGCTTAATTTTACGCTTTTTTTACGCTCAACTTTTACTGGTTTTTCTTTATCATTTTCTATTTCGCTATTTAACTCGCTTAATTCATCGTTTAATTCTAAAAGCTCACTAAATTTCATAGTTTCAATTTCAATTGATTGATTTGAAAAGGCAAAAAGCTTAGTAGCAAGTCTATCCGTAAAATATCTATCATGACTTACAAATATCAAAGCACCTTTAAAATCCATTAAATACTGCTCTAAAATATTAATCGTAGCAATATCTAAATCATTAGTAGGCTCATCTAAAATTAATACTTCATAATCTTTTGTAAAAAGTTTTGCTAAAGCCACCCTACTTTTTTCGCCACCACTAAGTGAGCCGATTTTATAAGTAAGTTGTTCTTTAGGAAATAAAAAATGCTTTAAATATCCATATACATGCATATTAGAGCCTTTCACATTGATAGTATCACCGCCATTTGGACAAAAATACTCAATCAAAGTTTCATCATCTTTTAAATCACTTTTTTTCTGGTCAAAATATCCTATATTTATCTCACCTTTTTTAATAAAACCACTGCTAGGGCGAAGTTTTTCAAGTAGAATTTGTAAAAAGCTAGATTTTCCACAGCCGTTTTTGCCTACAATTGCTATTTTTTCACCTTGTAAAATTCTTGCATTAAATGGCTTAAATAATAATTTTTCGCCTAGCGTTAGGCTAATATCGTGTAATTCAAAAAGCATTTTTTTCTTATTTGCTATAAGTGGATTTGATTTTATATCACTTGCACGGGCAAGCTCAACTCTTAGCCTATTCAAAATACTAGGATTTTTTTTAGCCTCTTCACGCATTTTAAAAATACGCTCTTTTCTGCCTTCGTTTCGCTTAAGCCTTGCTTTTACCCCACGACGCAGCCATTCTTCTTCGCTTTTTAATTGTTTTACTAAAGTTTCATAGCTTTTATTAAGGCTTTCTAGTAATCTTGCCTTAGCTTGTAAATAATTTGAATACCCACCTTCAAATTCTCTTAATTTCGCATCTTCTATTTCTACGCATTTACTTGCAATGTTGTCTATAAAATATCTATCGTGACTTATAAAAATAACACATTTTTTACTAGCTTTTAACATATCTTCAAGGTATTTACACATAGTTACATCTAAGTGGTTCGTAGGCTCATCTAAAATCAAAACATCAGGAGATTTAAGCAACATACAAGCAAGGCTTAATCTTCTTAATTCTCCACCACTAAGACTTGCTAGATTTCTATTTATAAAACTACTTAATTCAAATTCTTTTAAAGCTCTATTTATTTTGCTATCAATACTCCAAGCGTCCTTACTCTCTATTAAATCAAATAAAATTTGTTGTTTTTGCAATAATTCTTTATCATTTGGATTAGTTGATAGTTTAGAATTAATCTCATTATATTCGCTTAAAGCATTAAAAATATCGCCTAATTCTAATTTAATATATTCATCTACGCTAAGATTATAATCTATATTAATGCTTTGAGAAAGCATAGAAAAATTTATACTTGAATTAATCAACACCCTACCATTATCAGGTTCTATTTCTTTAGTAATTATTTTTAAAAATGTAGATTTGCCCTGCCCGTTTTTACCTATTATTGCGATTTTTTCGCCATCGTTTATACTAAAATTTACATTTTTTAAAATAACTTTTTCGCCGTAAGCTTTATCAATATCAATACAATCTATTAAAATCAATTTAAATAATCCTTAAGTTTTTTAAAGGCTAGTATTCTAGCCTTTAAAGATTATTTAACATCTACATCAAAATAAATTTCAACTTCTTCGTGAGTTTTCTTTCCGTGAAGTGCCGAGATTTGTTTATCAGTTGAAAGTGCTGTAAATGCTTCAGTTGTATTAAAATCAGTATTCATATTGATTACTCCTTTTACAACTAATTTACCATCAGCTACGCTATAAGTCATTGGAATTTCTTTTGTAATGTCATTAAATGTGATTACACCTATAGCATTACCACTTGTTTCATCACCTTTTACATCTTTTAAACTAGCTTCAATTTTGCTATTTTTTAGATTTGCAATATATGTTCTATGGATATTGTTTTCACGAATTTTATCTTTTGTATTTTCGTTAGCAAAATCCATACTTGCTTTAGTTCCGTTTAAAATATCTACAACAGAGCCACTTGTTTTGCTAAATTCAAATTTAGCATCATCAATAACACCAGGAACACCTAATTTTTTTTCCATTTTAAAGCCAACAAAATGAGCTTTTACACTAGCTTCATCAATAGTAATTGCATAAGCACTTGAGCCTAAAATCGCAGTAGCGATGATTGAAGAAAATATCTTTTTCATTTTTTTATCCTTTTTTTTTAAATTGAACCATTATTATACGATATTTTGTTAATCATTATCATTTCTAATAGAAAATTTTTATTAATTAAAATTTTATATATTTATGCAATTTTTTTAAGGAGAAAAAATGTTAAAACAAATTAAAAAGTTAGCTTTAGTGTTGCTTGTTAGTTCAAACTTATTTGCCTTAAGTGAAGGTGTAGAATACAATGTGCTTGAAAATCCAATTCCAAATTCTGATAATTCTTTAACAGAAATATGGTCTTATCAATGTTCGCATTGTTATTTACACCACAATCACAATACTTTAGGACTAATAAAAGAGCAATTAAAAGATTTAGATATTAGATTAATGATGGTAAAAACTTGGGGAAAATTTGGTCAAGAAATGGCTAATTTACTTGCATACGCACATTATCAAGATGAAAAAAATAAAATTAGCTTGATTGATAAAAATAGCCTATATGATAAAATTAGTAGCGTTTATTTTGTTGAAATGTTTAAAAATAAATCAACTTGGAATAATAATCCTGATGAATTTTATAAATCTGGTCTAAGTATTCTTGGAATTTCAAAGAAAAAATTAGAAAGCTTCTTGCAAAGCCCTGAAGGAAAATATTTGTTAAGCTCAACTGATATTGCAAATGAAATTGCTAATACTTACGGAACTCCAACTTTTATTGTAAATGGAAAATATGTAATCAATTTAGCTTATGCAAAATCTCCACAAATGCTTATAGATATGATAAACGAACTATCTAAAAAATAAGGATTTACTTAGGTAAATCCTAAATATTTCTAATACTTGTATTAAAAAGTAGTGAAATGTTGCATAAAATTATAAAACTCTTACAATATTTATCTTATTATTTATCTTGGTTATGCGTAGTTATTGGCTTGATTGAACTTTTTATGGGCTTTAATTTTGCTTATTATTTTATATCTGCAATTTTGCTTTCTGCTATTTATGGAAGTATTAAAAAGAGATTAGATGAGATTAAATTTAATAAATACTTTTTAATAATTTTAGCTTTAGTATCTGCTTATAAATACTATGAATTTTTTATAAAAGAGCCAAATGATTTAATAGCAAAAATCATAAATGCTAATAAAACTTGCCTAGAAAATCAAAGATATTGCATAATAAATGAAGTTACTACAAAAGAACTCAACGCTGTATTACTAGATAAAAACAATGATGAAATTCTTAAATATCTAAAAGAATATGGATTTAGAAAAAATGAGAAAAATAATATGCTGTATTTTCAAGATACTATTTATAAAAACCCAGTTGATATAGCAATAAAATTGCAAGATAATCAAATAAATAAAATATATTATAAAGCAGATAGAAAATAAATCTACTTTACGCAAAATAAGCAAATCCTACTTATATACCTTATAATGAATTTCTTGGATTACTTTATTTTTATAAATTAAAGTTATAAAAACCATTTTTCCAAATACTACATTTTTATAACAAATATTAGCGTTTTTATAACACCTTAGCATTTTAAATTCTTTAAAATATTCATAAACTTCATAAGGGCTTTTATCCTTTATGTTTTTATTAAGTGCATTGATTAAATTAATATCATCTACTAAAAAATAATCATCAAAATTAATCGTTTTAGCCTTTATAATCTGCATTACAAGTTCATTTGGCAGTTTTAAAAAATAATCATAATATTTATAGGCGCAAAATACTAGCAAGATAGCTAAAACAAGTGCTTGGTATTTAATTGTATTTTTACCAACTAATTTATAAATTATAAAAAATAAAATCGCATAAATAATGTCTAAAATAAAATCATTTTTTACATAAAGATTAAATAAAGCATTAGCTAAAGCAATAAACATTATGTAAAATGAAAAATATTTTAAAACACTAAAAAATCTATCTTTTAAATATATTTCAAAGTTTTTTAGCCTTTTAGAAATTATGTAATAAAGCATAAAAGATAGGCTTGAAATTATCAAATAAATTATAAAATCTAAGTGATTATTAAAACTCAATGGATTTATATAGATTAAATAAAACAAAGCTAAAGCTACGAAAAAGAAAAACCAAGCTAGATAAAAAAGTATATTTTTTATAAATACAATAAAATCATTTTTAAAAGCCATATTTTCTCACATTATATTATTTTAGTTTTGAAATAATTTTATTGTAAATATAATTTATTGCAAGAGCTAAATACATATAAAACAAATTAATATTTAAAATAACTTCTTCTGAAAATATTTTATAAAATTGTTGATAGTAAGTAATAAAAATAGCAATAGTTAAAAAAAATAAATAAATTGTCTTAACTCTAAAAAAATAACACACAATATGTATTATTAAAGATATAACTAATAAGCTAAAACTAGGAAAAATATTATAAAAAAGATACAATAATGCAACAATAAAAATCAAACTTATATACGCATATTCAATATTGATTTTATGTGAAATTTTATTTTTAAAACTAGCAAAAAACCACATATAAGGTAAAATGAAAAAATGAATAATTGTAAAAATTATGTTGAAAAATATATAGCTATCATTTGAGTTATGTGAAAATGCTTTAGTTAAAAGCCCTAAATCAACAGAATAATAAAGTGATAAATAAAACAAGAATAATAAAAATCTATAAATACTAATCTTCAAATAAGAAAATGGAAAAAACATAGCTTTAAAATAATCAAAATCTATTAAAGCCTTATCCTTGCTATTTAAATTAATAATAACCCAAGATATTAGCATATTAATATAGTTTTTCATTACTTTCCTTTTTTAATTAAAATAAATCTTGTATATATTCTATTCCAAGAAATGGCTCGTATCTTATTACAATATCTTTCATCACAATACCATTGTCTGTTTCATTACTAACGAATGTTATATCATAATATTGACCTTTTATAATCTTCTTGCAAGAATAAACATTATTTTTAAATTTAATTTGTTTAATTCCACTATCCTCAAAATATTTTTTAGTATTATCTCTTATTTTTGTATTAACATAATCAAATAAATCTAAATCATTTTTTATCACATAGATATATCCGCCTTTCTTTCCATCTGTAAAATACCCTTTATTAGAACTTATAATCATTTTTATTAATTCATTTGGTTCTTTTATATGTGTTATATAAAATTGTGAAATTATTAGCAAAGTTGATAAAGTAATAAAAATATATAAAACTTTTTTAGAAGGTTTATAATCTCTTATAATCATTGACATTAACAAATAAAGAAAAGCAAAAACTATCGTGCAAAGCAATAATATATCATTACAAACATTGATATAAATTAAAGATACAAGATGTATAAAAAAAATTATAAATAAAGCAAGAAAAATATTTTTCAAAATACCTATGATAAGTTTTAAAATATTAAAAATTTTACCAATACATTTCATAGTTTTACCTTTTTTGCTTGAATAGTATTTAAAATACATAAAATACAATTAAAATTCTAATTTTTATTAATATAATTTATTTTATATTAAAATCTTCTCATTAAAAAGCTTGATATTTTTATAAAAGGATTTAAATGTTTTTAAAAGAGTTTTATTAACCCTAGCTTAGGTATTAATTAAGCTAGGGTTATTTGGAATTTTATTCCCATTCTATAGTTGCAGGTGGCTTACTAGAAATATCATAAACTACTCTATTAATTCCATTAACTTCGTTTATAATTCTTCTACTTACATTCTCTAATAATTCATAAGGTAAATGAGAAAATGTAGCTGTCATACCATCACTTGCATCAACTGCTCTTAAAGCTATTGCGTTATCATAGGTTCTATTATCACCCATTACTCCAACGCTTCTTACATTTAACAATACGCAAAATGCTTGCCAAGTTTTATCATAATAACCATTTGCTTTAAGCTCTTGAATGAAAATATCATCAGCTTCTTTTAAGATATTTAGGCTTTCTTCATTTACTTCACCCATAATTCTAATTGCAAGTCCTGGACCTGGGAAAGGATGGCGATATACTAAGTCTTTAGTAAGACCTAATTCAAGTCCAAGCAATCTTACTTCGTCTTTAAATATTTCTTTTAAAGGTTCAACTAATTTTAAATTCATCTTTTCAGGTAAGCCACCTACATTGTGATGGCTCTTAATTGTTTTTGAGCTACCTACAACGCTACTTTCAATAATATCAGTATATAAAGTGCCTTGAGCTAAAAATTCAACACCTTCTTGTTTTTTTGCAAAATCTTCAAATATTTCAATGAAGGTATTTCCGATAATTTTACGCTTAGTTTCTGGGTCTGTTACACCTTTTAATTTCTTTAAGAAAATTTCTCTTGCATCAATAGTATTTAATTCTATTCCGAATTTTAATTTAAGCATACTTTCTACTTGCTCTTTTTCATTTTTTCTAAGTAATCCAGTATCAACAAAAACTAAAATAGTTTGTTCTTTAATAGCACTAGCAAGCAATGCAGCAACAACGCTACTATCTACACCTCCACTAATTGCACAAAGAACCTTTTTATCTCCAACTTGCTCTTTAATCTTTTCAATTTGTGTCTTAGCAAATGAACCCATATTCCAAACGCTTTCGCAATTGCAAACATATTTTGCAAAGTTTTTAAGAATATTTTTACCAAATTCACTATGTTGAACTTCAGGATGAAATTGTAAGGCATACATTTTTTTCTCATCATTACCATATACGCAAAATGGACTATTATCACTAACAGCAATAGTTTTAAATCCTGCTGGTAAATTCTCAACCTTATCAGAATGGCTCATCCAAACCACTTGAGATTTAGGTAAGTTTTTAAATAAACAACTATCTTCTTGAATACTAATTTTAGCTTTACCATATTCTTTATGTCCTGCAGGTGCAACAACTGCTCCAAAATGATGAGCCATTAACTGCATTCCATAACAAATCCCTAAAATCGGCAAACCTAAATCAAAAATTTCTTTATCGCAAAAATAAGCATCATTTGCATAAACACTAGCAGGACCACCACTTAAAATAATACCTTTAGGCTCATAATTTTTAATATCATTCGCACTAATATTAAATGGTAAAATAAGTGTATAAACTCCTTGCTCTCTAAGTCTTCTAGCAATAAGTTGGGTATATTGCGACCCAAAGTCAAGCACTAAAATATCTGCTTTTTCCATTAATTTCCTTTCCTAATATAAATCAAAATATTCAAATTGTAACCACCAAACAATAACACTTAGAACATAACCTAATAAAACAGTCCAAGCATATTTCATATGAGAGCCAAAGGTATAAATTCCACGCATTTTTCCCATTACTCCAACCCCAGCAGCAGAACCAAAACTAATTAATGAGCCACCTATTCCAGCCGTTAGAGTTACTAAAAGCCAATCATCTATATTCATATTTGGATTTGCTTTTAAAACTGCACTCATTACAGGCACATTATCAACTACCGCACTTAAAAATCCAACTCCAATATTTGTGCTCATAACTCCAGCAAAATCATATAATCTTGAAGCATAAGCTAGCCAACCTGCAAAATGAAGCGCTCCAACAGCGGCTAAAATACCGAAGAAAAATAGCAATGTATCCATTTCAATTTTAGTCATATATGAAAATATATTTATATCTTTTTTACCACGAGCGACATTAAATCTATAAGTATAAAGGCTTAAAAGTGATAAGCCAAACATCATTCCCCACATAGCAGGTAAGCCAAATAATGAGTGCATTAAAACTGCACTAAAAATCGTTAAAGCACCTAAGAAAATAATGATTTTTCCACCATCTTTTATACGCTCAACTTTTAAAGATTTTTCATCAAAATTAGGTTTTACATTTGGAACGAATTTGCTTAATAAAAACGCAGTAAGCCACCAACCAAGGAAACTAGCAGGAAATAATGCGAAAAAGTCTATAAAAGGACTTTTACCAGCAGTCCAAACCATAAGAGTTGTAATATCTCCAAAAGGACTCCAAGCTCCACCTGCATTTGCAGCTACAACTATATTTATAGCACCAGGAACTAAAAATTCCTTTTTTTGATTGTCAATTGTAAGTAAAACGGTTGAAAGAATTAAAGCTGTAGTTAAATTATCAGCAACAGGAGATATGAAAAATGCTAAAAGCCCAGTTAGCCAAAATAATTTTCTATAAGTATATCCCTTTGTTACAAGCTTATATTTTAAGGTATTAAACACATTACGCTCAATTAAAGCTTCAATATAAGTCATAGCAACCATTAAGAAAAACACTATTTCAGCAATCTCTTCTATTAAATCCTTTACTTCATGTTCTAATGGCTCTGTGCTTTTTCCATTTAGACACAAATAAAGCCCTAAAATAATAAACATTAAAGTTCCGATAAATATTGCAGGTTTTGTTTTGTTTATATGATATTTATCTTCAGCTGCGATAAAATAGTAACCGATGATAAATATCACTAAACATAAAATTCCCGCCCATGAAAATGTAATTTCCATAAAAGCTCCTTTTTAAAAAAATGATAGATATTATTTACTCTAATTCAACAAAGGGTAATTTTTGCGTTTGCGTTGACTTGTTATTATAATAACTTGGGTCGCTTTTATACCCACAAGCAGAAAACAACAAGGCAGCAAGTAAAACAATATGGTGGAATTTAAAAACATTGAAAATATTCATAATATTCTTTCTTCTCATAATAAAAACCTTTTATTTTTAAAGATTAATAAGCAATTAAAATTATTTATTTTAAGTATGCCACCTGACCTTAAATATAAATTAACTCAAAAAGGTGTAGTTTGTGATGTATTTAAAAAATATAATAAAAATTGCTTTAGAATTAGAGTTTATCATCCGACTTTAGCACAAGACTTAAGAAATGATTCAACTATAAAAACATTAAAAGAACATATTAAAATATATAAAAGAATTAATCCAAAAGACGCTGCTATTTTAAATCTATTTGAAGAAGAAATTATAATTAATTCTAATGCTATTTTAAAAGCATATATTGATTATGAAAAATCAAAACAACCAAAAATATTTTTAAAAGACTTAATGTGTGAGAATTTTCAAAATCTAGCGATATATGAAGAGCAAAAAATATTAATAAATAATCTAAAAGAAAGTATCAAAAAAACAAATGCAAAAATCAAATCTCTTAGACAAAATTAAATCATTACCAAATTCTTCTGGAGTTTATAGATATTATCATAATAATACCTTGCTTTATGTAGGTAAAGCAAAAGATTTAAAAAAAAGAGTTAAAAGCTATTTTGCCTTTACTCCAAGCCTTAGAGCAAATCCTAAAAACTCTCCTAGAATTATAAAATTAATTGAAGAAGCAAATAATTTAGAATATACCGCTACAAATAGTGAATTAGACGCACTGATTTTAGAAAATTCATTAATTAAACAAATGCGACCAAAATATAATATTTTATTAAGAGATGATAAGACTTATCCATATATTTGCTGTGATTTAAAAGAAGCTTATCCAAGATTTGAGATAACTAGAAAGGTTAAAAAAGACCCACTGACTAAATATTATGGGCCTTATGCTAGTGGGGCTAAGGATTTATTAGAAGCATTGTATTTGTGTTATCCATTAAGACAAATGAAAAGCTGTAAAAAAAGATGTATATTTTATGATATGTCAAGATGTTTAGCTCCTTGTGAGTTTAGCGTTAAAGATGAATATGAAAATATCTTAAAACAAGCCCTACAAGCTCTAAAAAATCCAAAACTAATGCTACAAACTTTAAATGAAAAAATGTTTAGATATGCTGATAATGAAAACTACGAAGAAGCGGCAAAAATAAGAGATATGATAAATCATATAAAGAATTTAAATCAAGAAATTGAAGTGGATTTGGCAAAAGATGTTAGTTTTGATGTATTTGCAATAACCAATAATAATGAATTCTTATCAAGCACTAGATTAGTGATAAATCACGGAAAAGTAATAAGCGTAATAAATGAAAAAATATCTAATAAAGAAGGTGATTTTTTAACCCAATTAATACTAGCAAACTATAAAGAAGGAATAATTCCTATTAATATTTATATAGAAAATCACAATGAAAATATAGAACTCTTAGAAGAATACTTAAGCAATCTTGCAAATCATAAAGTAAATATAAAAATCGCAAAAACTTTAGAGATAAAAAAACTAATTCAATTAGCTAAAAACAATGCTTTAATAAATCTTGAAAAGATTGAAAACAATATAGCAAATAAACTAAAAAGCTTTTTTAATCTTAGCAATACTCCTTATAATATTGAAGTATTTGATAATTCACATTTTCAAGGTCAAGCAATAATCGGAGCTTTAATTAGTTATGATGTGTTTTCTAATAGTTTTAATAAAAATAATTATAAAAGATTTAATCTTACTAGCAATAATGATTATGAACAAATGAGAGAAATGCTTACTAGAAGGATAAATTCTTTTGATAAATCAGCCTGTCCTGATTTGTGGATTATAGATGGTGGAAAGGCTTTATTAGATTTAGCAAACGAGCTTTTAGCTCAAAATGAAATCAATTTAGATGTAATTGCAATTTCCAAAGAAAAATTAAATCATTTAGCACATAGAGCAAAAGGTGCTGCTAGGGATAAAATACATTTTAAGGATAAGGAATTTAATCTTAAAACAAGTGATGAAATATTGCAATTTATTCAAAAACTAAGAGATGAAGCACATAGATTTGCAATTACTTGTCATCAAAATGCAAAAAGAAAACAAGATATAAAATCATCAAAATTAGAGCAAATTGGAATTTCAAAAGCTAGTATCGTAAAATTATTAAAATACTTTGAAAATTATGAAAATATATACAATGCAAGTTATGATGAAATAGCAAAAGTAACAAATAAAAATGTAGCAACGAAAATTAGCCAAATTATTAAGTAATCATTTAATTTAATAGACATAATTATGCTCTAAATTATATAAAGGATTGTTGTGTTCCCAAGCTTGTTTAATATATTATTATGTGCTATTTTAATAGCAAGTTTATTTATAGAAAACCTATTAAATCAAACAATTTTTACAATTATTCTAGCAATAATTTTGATATTTAATGCTGTTAGTTTTATGGCTGCATTAATTAGAAAAAAAAGTGCTAACCAAAAAATAAATATTTTAAAAGAAATTTTAAAAAGTTTAGGTGCTAATAGCGATAACTTAGATTTGAATAAGAATTTAAGATTAATCGTTGATGAGGTTGGTAAAATCAAACAAAAAATGATGGCTTTACAAAATCACAACGAATTTTTACATAAGCATTTAATTGATAATGCTAAACAATTAAAGAATATAAATGCCGTGTTATCTTATACAAATGATAAGAATTTAAATCAAATTAAAGAATTAATAGAAAAGCATAATGAAGATAATATTCAAAATATATACTCTTTAACAAAAACTACAATTACATACGAAACTAATTACGATAATTTTGATAATGAGTTAAATCCTAATTTTGAAGGTGCAAAAATAGCTATTTTAAATAATGATTTATTAGAAAACTTTTTGCTAGAAACATTGCTAAATCAATACGGAATTAGTGTTGATTTTTATACAAAAATTAATGATTTTTCAAATTATGCCTGCGTTATAGCCGATGAAAATTTTAATTATAAAGAAAAAAATACAATTATCTTAAGTGAAAATTGCAATAAAGATAGTTTTTTAAAAAGACCTTTTAATAAAAATAAATTAAAAAATATTTTAGTAACAATGCTAAATGATTATAAGAGTGATATGAATACAACAAATTATCAAAACGATGTATTAATATTGCTTAGTTCTGATATGCAAAGTGATTATTTATATCATATCGCAAATAAACACGCAAAATTGAATAAAAAAGTAGATAGTATAAGTTCATTTAAAGATGAACTAAAAAATAATTATAAAATCATTGCCATTGGATATGAGGCTATTTTATTTGATTATGAAAGTTTAGTTAGCAATATTAATCAAGTAAAAAGCGAAAATCCAAATACTTTTATAATGTTATTTTTAGGCAATAAACACGCTAAAAAGAATTTAGATTTTGCAGATTTGATTATTAAAGATGCTACAGAAACACAAATCGCAGAAGTAATGAAGAAATATTTATGATTAGATACTTGCTTTTTAAATACCTAAGATTTGATAAATCAATGCCATTTATTATGATTACTAAGCTACTTGCTTTTATCGGAGTAGCTTTAGGAGTTTGTGTTTTAATAATAACTATGGCAGTAATGAATGGAATGAATAAAAGCTTTATTGATAAATTACTTACTATGAATTATCCAATTACTTTATATCCTAAAACCACATTAATTGATGAAGAATTAATAAATGAATTAAGTAAAAATTATAAAATCAGTCCTTTTATTCAAACACAAGCCGCTATTAAATATGGTAATGAAATGAGAGGTGCTATAATTTTTGGGATTGATTTTGAAAAAGAAAAAGAAGTAAATAAAATTTTTAAAGATTATTATTTAAATTCTAATTTGAAATTCCCCGCAATTTTAGGTAATTTACTAGCTTCAAGATTAGAAGTTAATAAAGAAGATAAAATACATATAATTTTTACAAACCTTAATGCAAATGCTTTTAGTATTACACCTAATATAAAAAGTTTTTATGTAAATAATACTTTTCATTCAGGTCTAAATGCTTATGATTCATCATATGTGTATGTAGATATTAAAGATTTACAAAAGGTATTAAAAAATAATGACATTACAGGCATTCACATAGATACTGCAAATCCTAAAGAAGAAATTAAAAAATTAAATGAAAAATACAAAAATAATTATTTTTTAGTTGGCTGGTGGGAACAAAACGGCAATATTTTAAGTGCAATTGATTTAGAAAAAAAAGCATTATTTTTTATCTTAATGATGATAGTAATTATTGCTAGTTTAAACATAATTACTTCTTTATTTATGATAGTTTTAAATAGAAGAAATGAAATAGCCCTACTTTTAGCGTTAGGAACAAGCAAAAGCGAAATACAAAAATCATTTTTTACTATTGGTTGTTTTATAGGATTTGTTGGAATTATTTTTGGTTGTTTATTAGGATTTTTTGGACTTTGGTTTTTAGATACTTTTGATATTATTTCTTTACCAGCTGATGTTTATGGTAGTTCAAAATTACCTATTAATTTAAGCTTGAGTGATTTTTGCTTTATTATTTTAGGTGCTAGTTTAATAGTAGTGTTATCATCACTTTATCCAGCATATAAAGCAAGTAAAATTGATGTGTTAAAAACTTTAAGAAACGAATAAAAAGGAGTTATGTTATGCAAATGTTTAAAAAAGAAGATATGAGAAAAGTTGTAGATTTTTTTACTGCTAATATTTATAGGTATTTTTATGATATAGATTTTGAATTTTGTCTTACTTATATAAAAAGCCCTGATGAAGAGCATAGAAAAGTAATTGCTAGTATTTTAAGAAAAACTGATTGTGTATTTGAACTAGATAGTGGAATAATAATATTATTTTCTGGAACAAGTAAAGAAAAAACACAAATAATAAGTAATGAAATATATGATTTTTTAAATACTAAAGCAAGAGATTGTGTAGCTTTTTATCCTTATGATGGAGATAATTTTGATGATTTAATGTTAAGATTAAATAATCTTACTACTAAAAACTATAAAGTAAATATCTTAGATGAATCAAATTAAACATATCATTGATTTATTAAAGCAAGGAAGAAATGTATTTTTAACAGGTGGTGCAGGAGTTGGAAAATCCTACACCATAGAAAAAATCATAAAAAGTGAAGCTTTTAAAACCATAGTCTTAGCAAGCACTGCACTTGCTGCTATTAATATTTGTGGAGACACTGTTCATAGATTTTTTAAATTACGCCTAGCTAAAAACATTAATGAGCTAAAAACAAGTAAAGATGATTTAATGGCTTTAAATAAGTCTTTATCAAATATAGATTTAATAATAATAGATGAAATTTCAATGATTAGTAGTGATGTTTTTGATATGATTTATTCAAGGCTTTTTGGTTATAGCAATATAAAATTACTAATAGTTGGAGATTTTTATCAACTCGAACCTGTAAAATCCGATGGAAATTATGCTTTTTGCTCTAAATATTGGAATGAATGTAATTTTAAGGTGATTGAGTTAATTACCCAGCACAGAATGGAAGATAAGGAATTTTATGAAAATCTAAGAAGTATTAGGATTGGCAATATAACTAATACTTGCATAGAGTATTTTAAAAAGTATAAAATTCAAGATGATATAAATAATTATGATGATTATACAATTATTTGTGGCACCAATGAAGAAGCAAAAAATATAAATAATGCTAAACTTAAAAAAATTGATGATGAAGAATATGTTTTTAACTCAAGTATTAAAAAAAATACAGAATTAAATGAAGAACAAGAAAAAGAATTTAAACAATGGCTAAAAGCTCAACCAATTGAAGAAGAATTTATTTTTAAAATTGGAGCTAAAGTTATTTTTACTTATAATTCTGATAATTATTATAATGGAATGCAAGGAGAAATAATTGCGTGGGATAAAAGTGAGCAGGAATTAAAGATTAAATCTAATAGAATGATTTATTCAGTTTACCCTAAAGAATTTTTATACTTTAATGACCCTGAAATAGCAGCTAGCTATAGGGTTAATCCTAATTTAGTTGATACCAAGCCTGATGCTATATTAAAAGCATTCCCACTAAAATTATCATATGCTATTACTATACATAAAAGTCAAGGAATGAGTATTGATAAGTTAATTTGCAAATGCGATAGGATTTTTGCACAAGGTCAGCTATATGTTGCATTATCAAGAAGTTCAAATCCTAATAATTTTAAAATTATTTTTAATGGAAGTGATAAATCGTATGAGAATTTGTTTAGACTAAAGGCAAAGACAAATCAAGTGGTAAAGACATTTTATCAATTTTGCGATAAGGAACAATTATGAAAAAAATAATGCTAATATTTTTTAGTATTTTTGCATTTGCAAATAGTATAGAAATTAATAATTTTGAGACCGATTTGTATTCAAAATCAAACGGGCTTAAAAAAATTACTTTAAGTTTAAAAATCATAGGAGATAATGTTAATAACGAAAATGATTATATACAAGATAGTATTAATATGGTGATTTCTAGCTATTATTACGAAGATTTATTTACAGAACTTGGTAAGGAAAATCTCAAAAAAACCATAATAAAATACGCAGGTAAAAAATACTCTGTAAATATTGATGATATATTAATCATAAATCTAAAAAGCAAAGATAGTGCAGAAGCAATAAAAGAGATATTAAAAGACGCAAATTTAATATAAAAATTAATAAATAAGTTCATAAATTTTAGAACTTATTTAAAATTATTATCATAAATTATTAGCTAAATCTTTATCTTGAGAGTATTTAATATAACCCAAAACAAAAGCTAAAATAATTATTAAAATTACGAAAAATAAAATATTTAAAAAAGAATTTAAAAAAACAATAGGAAATTTAATAAACAAAAAGCTCATATAATTAGTAAAAAAAGCTTCGTAAAAATCCACACATAAAAAATACAATAAAATAGCTGGCAATAAGCCTATTTTAAACATAGAAAAAATCTGATTTTTATTTTGTATATTTTTATATTCTATTTTTAAAAATTGTTGATAGGCTAGTTTGATTAAATACATAAACACAAATGATAAAAGAATTTGAATTGAAACATTTGAAGCAATATAATCAGACAAATATTTAAAAAACATCAAAAAAGACATATAAGAAATGATATATCCATCAATCTTAGAAATAACCTTTAGCATAATTTTTCCTTTTAATAGAATTTAAAATAAGAATTTTAAATTCTTATTTTAAATCTTATCTTACTGATATTTTATCAAATCATTAAATCCAGCTTCGCTAAAGCCTTTTAGTCTTAATTGGCAAGATTCACATTTACCACAAGCTAAATCATTACTATCATAACAACTATAACTAAGCTCTAAAGGTGCTTTTAGGCTCATTCCAAGTTTTACTATTTCTGATTTTTTTAGCTTGATTAAAGGAGTAATTATTTTAATATCTTCTCCACTACCTTCTTTTATAAACGAAGCGGTTTTTTCAACGAAACCTAAAGTAGTATCAGGATAATTGCTAGAATCCTCACTAACTAAGCCTGTATAAATTGCACTAGCATTAAATCTTTGTGCAACAGCAGCAGCAATACTATAAAAAATCCCATTTCTAAAAGGCACATAAGTATTTGGTAATTTACCATTTTTACCTAATTCATCTTTTGGAATTTCTAAACTCATATCAGTTAAACTAGAGCCACCAATTTGTTTGAAAAAATCCATATCCACAACTAATTTTTCTATATTATAAAACTTGCAAATCTCATTAAAAGCTTGCAATTCTCTTTGCTCTGTTCTTTGACTATAATTAAAATGAAGGGCTATTACTTTATAGCCTTCATTTATAGCACAAGCAGTGCTAACGCAGCTATCTAGCCCTCCACTTAAAATACTTATAGCGATTTTACTCACTTATATTCCTTTACAAATTCTGCGATTTTTTCTATACCTTCTATGATATTTTCCATTGAAGTTGCATAAGAAATTCTAAAATACCCACTCATTCCAAATCCACTTCCTGGCACGCAAGCTACTTTTTTATCATCTAAAAGCTTAGCACAAAACTCAACATCATCAGGATTAATACTAGAGCAATCAATAAATAAATAAAACGCCCCGCTAGGTTTTACGCTTAATTTAAGCCCATTAATGCTATTAATCATTTCACAAGCCTTATCTCTTCTTTTTTTGAATTCTTTTTTCATCATCTCAATATCTTTATCAATCTCTCCAACTAAAGCAGGAACTGCTGCAGCTTGAGTTATGCTACAAATATTACTTGTGCATTGACCTTGAAGATTTTTCATTAATTTATTTAATTCTTTATTTTTACTAGCACTATAACCAAATCTATATCCTGGCATTGCAGCACATTTGCTAAGTCCATTTATTGTAACCGTGCGTTTTAGTGCATCTTCGCTTAAACTTGCAAACGCTACAAATTCTCCATCATAAACTAATTTTTCATACATTTCATCAGCTAATACAACAATACTAGTGCCTTCTAAAACTTTAGCTAATGCCATTAATTCATCTTTTGAATATAAAGCTCCACTAGGATTACTAGGATTATTTAATATTAATATTTTCGTTTTAGGTGTAATTGCAGCTTTTAATTCATCAGCACTGATTTTAAAATCTTTTTTAGGAGTTACAATCACAGGAACTCCACCTGAATACTTAACTTGCTCTGGATAAGTTACCCAATAAGGAGCTGGGATTATTACTTCATCACCATCACAAACAAGTGCTTGAATTGCATTAAATAAACTATGTTTAGCTCCAACATTTGCTATTACTTCACTTATATCATAATCTAAATTATGGTCTTTTTTAAGCTTAGTGCAAATTGCTTTTAAAACTTCAGTAGTTCCAGATACTGGAGTGTATTTTCCGCATCCATCATTTATCGCTTTAATAGCTGCATTTTTTACAACTTGCGGAGTATCAAAATCAGGCTCTCCTGCACTAAAACTAATAACTCTTACACCTTGCTCTTTTAGTAATTTTGCCTTAGCTGTAATTGCTAAAGTTATTGATTCTTCCAAACCTTTAATTTTTTCTGAAAATTGCATATTCTCTCCTTTTAAATTTTCTTTAAATATCCATTATCGTGCATAAATATGAAAAGCTCACCTAAAATATGTTTTTTAGTTTTTTCATTTATTAATTCTGAAGAATTTATTTTATCTTGAATTTTTTCATCAATTTCACGAATATCGTAGTCTAAATCTTCTAAAATATCCCTAATTGATTGACTTTCAATAATACTTTCAATCTCATAACCTTTATCATCAATATCAATACTAACTTGAGTTGGATGGGTAAATAAATTATGCTTCATTCCTAATACTTCTTGATAAGCACCAACTAAGAAAAATCCTAAGAAATAATCTTCTTGCTCTACATCAACATCGTGTAAAAATAAAGGACGCTTAGCAGCATCAAAAGATATTTCTCCATCACTATCACAAGTTATATCCCAAATACTAGCTGATCTTGTTGGTTGAGTATCTAATCTATCAAGTGGCATTATAGGAAATTCTTGCCCTAAGCCCCAAAAATCTGGCAAACTTTGAAACATTGAAAAATTGACCAAATATCTTTCTTGAACTTCTTTTTGAGTTCTTAATAAATGTTTTGGACTTAGCATAGAAACTGCTTTTTTGCCTATTAGATGAACTAATATTTCAGCATTTGAGCGGTCTTGTAAATCTACATATCCTAAGTCAAATAAGGTTAAAATACTATCTAAATGGTCATAACTATCGTGCATATATTCTACTGCATTGCTTGGCTTTATATTTTTGTATAAGTCACATAATTCATCTATTAATTGCGGGTTTTTTTCTTTTAACTGCATTTTGCTTTCTGAATATTCTTGAGAAAATAGTTCAAGAACAGGTGCTACTAATACTGCGTGAGAACCGCTTACAAAACGACCACTTTCTATATAAATATTTGGCTCTATTTCTTGTTTTTGTGCTGCAAGAGTTTTTAGAATAAATACAATATCATTTGCATATTCACTTAAAGTATAGTTTCTTTGAGAAGTCTTTTGAAATTGTGAATACTCAATCGCTAAACCACCACCAATATCAATATTTTCAAGGTTATTTGCACCCATTTTGCGTAATTCAAAATAAATATTTCCTGCTTCGCTTAAAGCTTTTTTTAAAGGATGTATTTCATTAATTTGTGAGCCTATATGAAAATGTATCATAGTAAAACAATCTAATAAATCATTTTCTTTTAAAAGCCCTACTGCTTCTATTAATTCAGTTGATGTTAGACCAAATTTTGAATTAATCCCACCACTTTTAGCCCAAGTGCCACTACCTAAAGAATGCAGCCTTACTCTAAGACCGATTTTTGGTTTTATCCCAAAACGCTCTTTTGCTGTTTTGATAATTACTTCAAGCTCATTAATACCTTCAATAGTTAAAGTTATGTTATGCCCCATTTCAGCAGCGATAAAGCCCATTGTTATTAGTTCTTTATCTTTAAAGCCATTAACAGTTATTGGAGCATTTTCGTTGTTATAAGCCATAGCTAATAATAATTCTCCTTTACTACCAGCTTCAAGACCATAATTTAGATTTTTACCAAGTTTTACAAGACTTTTTACAAAACCAGGAAATTGATTGACTTTTAGTGGATAAACAGCATTAAAACTACCACGATAATCAAATTCTTTAATGGCATTATTAAAATTTATATAGATTTGTTCTATTTGTTTTTTAATCAAATGATTAAATCTTAAAATTATAGGACCTTTATATCCATCATCTAAAAGAGTATTTACTATATCAATAATGGCAGGTTCGCTTCCGTATTTTAAACATACCTTGCCATTTTTAATGATAAAATTATCATCTCCCCAAATATCTATGCCATAATCATTCATAAAATTTCCTTTAATTCATCGTATTTTATACTTTTTTGTTCGCCACTTTCTAAATCTTTAAAAAATACTTCATTTTTACTAGCTTCATCACTACCAATTGCAATAAAGTATTTATAGTTTTGTTTATTCGCTATATTTAAATGTTTTGCTAATTTTTTTGCTTCGTAATTTAGATTAATTATTTTTCCGTTTTCTCTTAAATTATCAACTAATTTATAAGCAATTGGCAATAATTCTTCATCTAATATACAAAAATAAGTATTTTGTAATTTTTGTTCTATATTTTTACTTCTTAAAATATCCATAACACGCTCAACACCCATAGCAAATCCAACGCCATAGCTTTTAGCTCCGCCTAAATACTCAACCAAATAATCATATCTTCCACCACCAGCTATTGCAGCCTTTGCACCTATTTCGCTACTTTCAAACTCAAATGCTGTTTTTGAATAATAATCAAGCCCGCGAACCAATCTTTCATCAATTACAAAACTAATCTCATTATCTTTTAAAATCTCTTGTAATTTAATAAAATCAGCCCTACTCTCATCATCTAAAAACTCACTTAATTTAGGAGCGTTTGTTAAGTGTTTAGCACATTCATCGTTTTTACAATCTAATACTCTAATAACATTAGTTTGTGTTCTTTTAGCACAATCAGCACAGAATTTAAAACCAGAATTATTTTCAATGTTTGCAATATATTCTCTTAATGCTTTTCTATAGTTTTGAAGGCATTCAGGCGAGCCTAAAGAATTGATTTTTAAAGTATAATTAATATCAAGTTTTTTAAAGATTTTAGCAAGTATCATAATCACACTAGCATCTTCATAAACATTAGCTATATTAAAACACTCTAAGCCAAATTGATGAAATTCTCTATAACGACCCCTTTGTGGTTTTTCATAGCGAAACATTGAGCCGTGATAAAACCATCTTTTAACAACTCCAGCTTTATCCATCTTATGCTCAATAAAAGCTCTTACAACCCCAGCAGTTCCTTCAGGTCTAAGACATACGCTATCTCCGCTTTTGTCTAAAAACTCATACATTTCTTTACCAACTATATCGCTACTTTCTCCTACGCTTCTTTTAAAAAGCGGAGTAACTTCTAAATGTGGCACTTCAATATAGCTATAACCATAAGTTTTTGCTACTTCTTCACAAGTTTTTATAATCTTTTCGTAAATTAACGCATCATCATCTAATAAATCATTCATTCCTTTAATTGCATGTATCATTTATATACTCCTTAATCATTGTATTTATTTTATCTATACTAAGACTTGCATCTATTGTAAAAACTTTTAAATTTAAAGCTTTAAAAATCGCTTCATAATTTTCTTGAACTTTTAAAAAATATTCTACGCCTTTTTGCTCTATTTTATCAAGGCTTTTATTATTTAATCTACTTTCTAATAATTCCTTACTACCTTTAAAAAATATTATATGATTAGGTAAAACATTATTAGTTGCAAACAAATTAAAATCCAATAATTGTTTGTAATCACTATCAACTTCATAAGCTAAATGAGAAAACAAACTCCTATCAGCTATAATAAATTCTTTAGTAAAATCAATTTTTGAAAATAATTCAGCCCTATCAGCTAAAAACAAAAACATTCTAGCCTTTTTACTCATTTCGTCATTTAAAATCAATTCTCTTAATTTTATTCCTAAAGTAGTTTCGCCTGGTTCTTTTACAAAAATCGGCTGGAATTTAAAATAAGAATTTGGTAATTCTTGTAAAAGCTTAATTTGAGTGCTTTTGCCTAGAGTATCAATTCCTTCAAAAGCGTAATAATTCATTTTAAATCCTTTAAAATACTAGATGGGACTAATTTTGAAATATCTCCACCATGAGCTTTAATGCTTCTTACAATTGAGCTTGAAATAAAGGCATTTTTAAGGCTTGGCATTAAATAAATAGTGTCAATTTCTTCGTTTAATTCAGCATTTGCATAGTGCATTTGTAGCTCGTATTCAAAATCACTCACAGCCCTTAAACCCCTTACAATAGTATATATTTTTTGCTCTTTTGCAAAATCTACTAATAAATTATCAAACCCTATTACTTCTACATTTAATCCACTTGTTGCATTTTTTACTAAATTAATCCTAGTTTCTAAATCATAATCAGGCTTTTTTTTATCATTTTTAGCAACTGCTATTATTAATTTATCAAAAATTTTTAAAGCCCTTTTTATTACATCTAAATGCCCATTTGTTATCGGATCAAATGTGCCTGGATAAATTGCTTTTTTCATTCGCTTTTCCATCTTTTAAATTTTTTATATTCAACTCCAAGCAAATCACACCATTTACCTATTACAAATTCTTTAAAAGAACTCTTAGAATATTTAGCGTAAATTGCAGGGGCTATTATACAGCCTAATTTATTTAATTTTAAAATATTTTTAAGCATTAATTCATTTAATGGCATTTCTCTTGGAGCTATTATGATTTTTCTATTTTCTTTAAGATTTACGGCAAAACTTCTTAGAATTAAAGTATCACTAAAACCATAACTAGCCTTTGCTAAAAAATCACTACTAGCATAATAAAACGCCGCATCAAGCTTAAAGCTTCCACTTGATACAGGTGCAGCTAAATCATCATTTTTTAAAAGAGTAATATTTGTATTTTTAATGTATTTTTTTAATTTTTTATTATTTTCTTCTTTTAAAACCTTTAAAGCACCTTTGCTAAGGATTAAATACACTTCATTTTCTTTGCTTAATACCTTAGCTAATTTTAAAGCCAAATTAACTCCACTAGCTCCATTAATCGCTACTAAAAATCTCATTTTATTAAGACCTGTTTTTCATTAATTATTTCGCCAGTTAGATTGTGTCCTTGAGTGTTTTTAAGGCGAATTCTTTGACCTTTTACTCCACTTTGCAAGGCTATTAAATCAACAAACACACTCAAATCTCCATCATCTAAAATACCAACTACACTATCATCTTTATTAATTAAATAATTTGGCATTAGCATAGAGGTTTTTATAATACTACCTGCTCTTACTTTGCTTTTAAACTTAATACTATTATCAAGTGTTCTTAAAGCATTATAAGGTAATTTTGAAAAATCAATTTTTTCACTTTTTAAATCAAATAGCCCTATTTCTTCATCCTTTAAGACATCTTTTTTTAAAATATAAACCTTAGTAAGAGCTTGTAATTTAAAAGATATTTGCATATCTTTATCATTGCAATTTGCTTTAAAAAATCCTTGTTTGCTAAGATTTGGATATGTAATAATTTTGCAATTATTAATATTAGGATTAAAACTAAGACTTTTTATTTCTAAAAATTCATCTTGTTTTTTCCAATGTTTTAATAATTCATCGCTTAAATTATTAGCAAACAAAACCCCACTTAATACAAATAAACTAAATACTTTGTTCATAAACTCTTACTTTATCGTTTTGCTTAATATCACAATCAATAGGACAAATTATGTAATGAGTGCATTTATTTAATGGAGTAATTTGTCCGCTACTAAGTTTTGCATTATTAAACGGAACAAAAGTATCATTTATAATATTTCCAATAACTACATTTTCTTTATTATTTTTAATCTTTAAATCTATTGATATAGGATATAAAAAGCTTGGCTTTTCATATATAATTCCTTGCATTTTATAAATTAAAGCTCTTGCATAAATTAAAGCCCCAATATAAGCGCTCATAGGATTACCCGGTAAAACCAAAATATATTTATTATCTTTAAAATATAAGCTAACAGGACCTGCAGGTTTCATTTTTACCTTAGTAAAAATAGGTTTAAAACCTAGTTCATCTAAAGCTTTTTTGATAAAGTCAGCATCACCTACACTTGCAGCTCCGATACTTACAACTAAATCAAAATTATCTAAAGCACCTTTTAAAGAATTTAAAACAAACTCATATTCATCTTTTAAAACCCCTAAATAATAAGGTTTAGAAAAACTCTTAAAAGCAGAATAAATTCCATAAGCATTAGAATTATAAACACCAAATCCATTTGAATAAGGCTCAATAATCTCAAGACCACTTGCAAAAATACCAACTTTTATTTCTTTAATAACTTCAATATTAAAAACTCCATTACTAGCTAAAATCATAATAATCTCATCAGTAATTACGCCTTTTTTGATAATCAATTCGCCTTTTTTGTATTCTTCGCCTTCATATCTTATAGCTTCACCTACTTTTAAATTATCACTTGTAGCATACATTAAATCATCTTTAATAATAGAGTTTTCAACCATTAAAACACTATCAGCACCCTTTGGCACTCTTGCACCTGTCATAATCTTTACACATTCGCCACTTTTAATCTCGCATTCACTCATATCTCCTGCAAAAATAGTCTTTAAAACTTTAAGACCATTTTTAAACTCACTAGCCTTTAAAGCATAGCCATCCATTGCAGAATTTGTAAATAAAGGAGCGTTACATTTAGCATAAAAATCATTCGCTAAAACTCTTCCTTTTGCATCAAATAAATTAACAATTTCGGTGCTTTGAGTGTGATTAAGTGATTTTATATTTTCTAACGCTTCATTAATTGTCATTCTTCTTCCTTTAATTCAACTAATTTCGCACCTAATTTACTTAATTTCTCACACAAATTCTCATATCCACGCTCTAAATGATAAATTCTATGAATATTAGTAGTCCCATTTGCAGCAAGTGCAGCCAAAATTAATGCTGAACTAGCTCTTAAATCAGTTGCCATCACTTCAGCACCTTGTAAATTAGAAGTCTTAACATTAGCAATATGTCCATTTAGCTTGATATTTGCACCCATACGATTTAGCTCACTTACATGCATAAAACGATTTTCAAATAATCTTTCATCAATAATACTTTCTCCATTTGCCTTAAGACATAAAGCCATAAATTGAGCTTGCATATCAGTAGGAAAGCCTGGATATTCGCTAGTTTTGATATTTGCTGCTTTATAATCGCTTGAATATACTTTAATACTATTTTTTAAAGTTTCATATTTAATCCCCATTTCATCAAATTTTGATAATAATGCACCCAAATGCTCTGGAATTATATTTTTAACTTCTATATTTGATTTTGTAATAGCACCTGCACAAAGATATGTTCCTGCTTCAATTCTATCAGGAATAATTTCGCAAGTAAAATCAGTATTTAATTTGGTTACTCCTGTGATTTCAATAGTATTTGTCCCTATACCTTTTATATTAACACCTGCTTTTACTAAAAACTCACATAAATTAACGATTTCAGGCTCACAAGCTGCATTTATTATAGTAGTTACACCTTTAGCATAAACTGCTGCTAAAATTGTATTTTCAGTAGCACCAACAGAAATTTTATCAAAATGTATTTTAGCTCCAACCAACTCTCCACTAGCTTTTACATAGCCATCAACTAATTCAATATTAGCACCCATTTTCTCTAAAGCACTTAAGTGCATATCAATTGGGCGTTGTCCTATAGCACAGCCACCTGGTAAAGATACTTCGCAAATTTTAAATCTACTAAGCAAAGGTCCTAAAACCAATATGCTAGCACGCATTTTGCGAACAATATCATAAAGTGCTTTTGTATTAAATACATTGCTTGAATCAATTGTAACGCTATGATTATTTAGTTCATATGTAGCTCCTAAATTCTCAAGCAATCTTAACATAGTCTTAATATCTGATACTAAAGGAAGATTTGTTAAAGTGCATTTTCCTTTAATAAGTAAAGCAGCAGCAAGTAATGGTAAAGCTGCATTTTTAGCTCCACTAATTTCTACGCTACCGCTTAATTTTGCGTTACCTTCTATTTTTAAATATTTCATTCATTATCCTTTTGTATGTGAAAACCTGCCCAAGTTTGAGTAACAGGCATTAATTCTATTCTATTTATATTTACATGGTCTTTTAAATTAATAATACTAATAACTGCATCAGCAATATCTTCTGCATCAAGGTATTTTGTATTTTCATAAACTTTATCAGCTGCAATTTTATCGCCTTTAAAACGCACTTCGCTAAATTCTGTCTTACATAATCCTGGTGCAATATCAGTAATTTTTATATTATTTTTTCTTACATCATTTCTTAATGCGTGACTAAATTGACCCACAAAAGCTTTAGTTCCTGCATATACATTACCACCAAAATAAGGATTATTAGCAGCAACTGAACCAAAATTAAATATGTGTCCGCCGTTTTCAAGCATTCTTGGTAAAATCAAATGAGTTACATATAAAAGCCCTTTTATATTAGTATCAACCATAGTTTCAATATCTGCTAAATCTAATTTATAAAACTCTCCTAAACCTAATGCTAATCCTGCTGAATTAACTAAAACATCAATTTTATTAAAATCATTAGGCAAATTATTTACAACATTTTTTAAAGCATTTATATCTCTTACATCAGCTTCTGCTATATATACATTATTTTTAAATTCATTTTCAAATTCTAATAATTTTTCCTTGCGTCTTGCAAGAACTACTACTTTATAATTATTCTTTAAAAGTCTTTTAGCAATCGCTTTTCCAAAACCACTACTAGCACCTGTTACAAACGCTGTTTTCATTGTTCTTTCTCCTTTAATCCTAATTTTTTTAAATACTCAATATTTTCTTTATTGTTATAAATCATCGCATAATCTAGTGCATTTAATCCAAAATTATCGCTTATCGTATAATCAGCCTTATTTTCTATAAGCAATTTTAAGGTATTTAAATTCGCTAAAGACGCTGCGTGTATTACTAAAGTCTTTGCAGGATGAATGTAAGAGCAAAAAGAAATATAATAAGGAAGATTTGTTTTTAGCTCTTCTTCACTATCAATTTGCTGTAAATTAAGATTAGCCCCATATTTCATAAGTAATTTTATAGTTTTAATATCACTGATTTCAACTGCATAAAAAATCGCACTTTTACCAAGAGCATTTACATAATTAACATTAGCTTTGTTTTCTAATAAATATTCTAATGCTTCATAATAATCAAGTGCATAAAAAATCGCACTCTCATAACCTGAATTAATATTTGTATTATTTTTAGCTAAAAACTCTATTATTTTCATATCTTTTTTAGCTAATAAAGCTATTTTTAATAAAAAATCTAACTGATAATAATTTGGGCTAATTTCGTTAAGATATGCAATGCTATCTTCTGG
This sequence comes from Campylobacter sp. RM12640, assembly GCF_020137595.1. Taxonomy (NCBI): domain Bacteria; kingdom Pseudomonadati; phylum Campylobacterota; class Epsilonproteobacteria; order Campylobacterales; family Campylobacteraceae; genus Campylobacter; species Campylobacter sp. RM12640. Next base: position 15,107 of record NZ_JACGAU010000012.1, on the reverse strand, counting down.
ATTTTCTATCTTTAAAAATTCAATATAAATATCATCAAGCTTAATAAATTTATTAATAGAGCCAAAAGCTCTCATTCCTAGCCTTTGAGTGAAATTCTCACAAGATTTTTGATAATTTTTAGAAGAAAGCTTTATAAAATGCTCCTTGTTATTGCTACAAAAATTATTTATTTCATTATTAAACTCATCAAATAATCTTTTATTGCCAATGCTTTGATAAGCCCAATATTGAAAATAATCATAATATTTATCATAATCTTTTATAGGATTTTGATAAATATTTTTATCATTATAAGCTTTATTTAGCTCATCTATATAATTATTTAAATTTACAAAATAATCATGTCCGTTACACTCAACATTTCTTCCGCTAATTGTCTCGGCTAATTTAAATAACTTTTCATCACTTAATTCCTTTGAAAAAACAAAAGCACTAATTAATAAAAATACAATCTTTTTCAATACAAATCCTGATAATTTAATAGCCCTAACTTTAACATTTTTAAATAATTATTTGGTATTTTTTCGCACTAGTTTTAAATAAAAAATATAATTAAGTTTGTGCTAAATCAATATATATTTTTAATACTAAAATATAAAAATTACGCTTTTTTAAAGAAATTAATATTGAATTGTTATTAGTTTTTGATAGCAAAATTAGGAATTTAAATTCCTAATCTTTAACTAAGCCTTTTTTTAAATCTCTTATTAAAAATCTAGCAGGATGAAGTGCGTGTTCGTATCTTTTAAACATTCCGCTAGGTGTGTTGTTAAAATAACTAGCAATTAATCTTGCAGATGTTATCGCACTAGATAAACCCCTTGAACCATGAGCTGTATTTATAAAAATCCTACTTCTTGGAGAATTTACTTGCGGTTTATGTTTATCAAATTGTAAAGATTTATAAAGATTTTTATATTTTTCTTCATTAAAATAAGCTCCAACAATAGGAAATCTATCTGAAGAATAACTTCTATAACCAACCCTATTACCTATTACTAAATCACTAAAATCAGCTTTAAAAATTTCTTTAAAATTATTTATATTAATATCATCATATTCTTTACTTGCTTCAGCAATTAAGTTTCTATCATAAGTAGCACCTAGTAAAATAATCCCATCTTTTGCTCCAGTTATATAAGCTTTTGAGCTAATTGGGTGCTTATATTTAATTTTATTTTTTAGCCAAGTTGCCTGACCTCTTACTACTGATAATGGTAAATTACTAAAGATTTCTTTAGAATATGCACCACTAGCAAATATTACAGCATCAAAAATCATAATCTTATTATCAAAATCAAGCTCAACTCTATCATAAAATTCTCTAAAACTATTTAGTTTATAATTTAAAAATATCCTAGTATTGGATTTTGCAAAAATTTTAGGAACTAATTTACAGGGTTCTAATGTCCCACCATCTTTTAAATATGCAAAATCAAAATGTAATTTAATTAATGGATTATCCTTTTGTAGTTTAAATCTTTCTCTTAATTCATCAGTATATGCGTGCTCTAATATCCCTTCTAAGCTATAGCCTAATTTTTTATAAAATTTTGAACTATGCCAAAACGAAAACTGACTAAATTCTCCTAACAAACTTGATGGATTTTGAATTAATGCTGTTAATAACCCTATTTTATTTCCGCTTCCTTCGTTTGCTAAAGTATGGCTTTGCTCAAATACACTAATAGTTTTACCTAACTTTGATAGCTCATAAGCTATTGTAGCGCCTGCAATACCACCACCAATAATTGCTATATTATTAACTTCTAAATAGTTTTTATGAAAATATCCTTCTATATCATCTTGCAAATCTTTATGTTTTAATATAGCAAGAGTGCTTTCTCTTTTTATTCCCAAATTAATATCGTGTATTTCAAATCCTAATTCAATTAAAGATTTTTTAAAATCAGAATTTGAACTATAACTAACCAATTTACCAGTTAATTTTAATAGCTTTTTGACATATTTTAAAGTCTCTTTAGAAAACATTTCTTTATTTTTATTAGGAGAAAAACCATCAGCATATACAACATCAGCTAAAAAATCTAAATCTTTTAAAGCAATATTTACATCTTGAAATACTAAGTCAAGAACAACACCATCAAATTCTATTCTATAAATTCCATCTTTACAAGGTGGGTAATCATTAATAAAATTATTATTTAACTCTATACCAAATTTATTACAAAAATATCTTATATCATCAATACTTTGGTAATAATTTTCAATCGCTACATAATGGAGTTTTATGCCTAAATCAATAGCTCTTTTTGCACTTAAAAAGAAATTTAAACCCAATCCAAAACCAAGTTCTAAAATGGTTAATTTATTAAATGCGTTACTAAAAGCATTATCTATATAAATTCCATTTCTTTCTTTTAAAGGTTCTTTTATGTTGTAATAAAAATCATCAAAATCTAAAGAAAAAATCTCATCATTTTTTAAAATCCAATTCGCCTTTTTCATAAAACTTCCTTATTTGTTTTTAACAAAATAACTCTCAATTCCATTTACAATACCATTTACCAAATAATCCTGATAAGCACTATCTGCGATATTTTTACCTTCAATAGGATGTGATATATAGCCAACTTCAATCAAAACAGCAGGCATTAAAGCACCAACTAAAACCCAAAAAGGAGCTTCTTTTACTCCACCATCTCGCTTTAAATATCCCTTAGGTATATTATTTAAAATACCACCTTGTATATCAATAGCTAACTTATTAGATGAAATAATTTTTTCTCTATTTAAAAAATTCAAAAAAGTTTGTTTAGAAAAATAATTCATCTCTTCAATATCACTTTTATTTTCTATTGCAGCTGCGTTTTTACTTCTTTCGCTTCTAGCTGGAGAGAGAAAATATGTCTCAATTCCATATATTTTATCAAATTTTGTCTTATCCCCGATAGAATTTGCGTGAATACTTATAAATAAATCACTTTTTTTATCATTTGCCATTTTAGTTCTATCTCTTAGATTTATATAAACATCTTTTTTTCTTGTTAAAAATACTTTATACCCTTTGTTCTTTAGAGCTTTTTCTAATTTTAGAACTATTGATAGAGTAATGTTTTTCTCATATCTGCCAAAAGCAGTTGCACCTACATCTTTTCCACCATGACCTGCGTCTAAAGTAATTAATAAATTTGATTTTTTAAATCCAACTTCAACTTTTTCACTAATCTCATCGGTGCTTACTTCTAGAGAATTATTATTTATATTAAAAAATATTTTTTTAGTATTCTTAGAGTATAAAACCACTCTTACCTTTTTAGGATTAAATTGTAAAACACTAATAGAGTATGTTTTAAAATCATAATTTTTCCTACCACCATTTAAAACTGCGTCAAATTCTAAGATTTGATTGTTGCTATAGCTAAAAGTTTTAATATCATCATTTGATAAAGAGTTGTTTAAAGTCAATAAAACCCCATTATCTTTTTTAACGGCTTTTGTAATTGTTATAGGTTTTTTGTTTTTATCATTTGTAATATTATTTGTAGCATTATCATTACTATCTAGCTTCGTATTTATATTACTTTCTTGTTTGTTTTTATCGTTAGTAGTAGCATTTTTTACATTATTATTTACTTTAGTATTATTATCTAATTCTTTTTTATCTTCAACTAAAGATTTTTTTATTTGAGTAGTATTTTCTTGCTTATTTTGCTCTTGCAAATTACCATCTATAGTAATGAGTAAAACATTATTATCAATCTTATAATCTAATTTCAAATCAGATTTTGACCTTAATACAAATCTTACTTTTTCCGGATTAAATTGAACCAAACTTATTTCATAATTTTTATCTATGAAATTTTGTTTTCCTATATCTAAAGCAGCATTAAATTCCAATATTTTATTTTTTAATTCTTTTGTATTATAGATAATACTTTTTATATTATTATCAAAATCTCCTTTTAATGATATTTCTATTGTGTTATTTGCCTTATTAATTTTAGTTATATAAGTTTTTTTTACTTCTTCTTGTTTTGTTTCTGGCTTATTTTGACTATTTATATTTTTAGAATTTAAAGTATTTGTTGTAGTTTTAGTATTTTGTGTTTTGGTATTTTGAGTATTAATTGATTTTTGCTCTTTAGCTATATCTTTAGTCTTTTTTGCATCAGTATTATTTATGTTATTAAATGAAATCTTATTAGGATTAATACCTAAATCTTGTAATTCTTTTTGATATGTAGATGAGTCAAGTTTTAATGTTTTTGAACTTAAAATAATTCTTTTTAAAACTTCTTTTTTGGTATCAATATCATCAGAAATTATACTTTTAATATATATAGTTTTTAATCTCTGATGAATTGCTAATTGTTCTGTTTTGCTAGATAATAAAAAACTCTTATCAAAATTAACAAATTCTTCATTTAAACTACTAGCAAACAAAACAACGCTTAGTAATAATAGTAAGATTTTATTCATCTTCACCATTAACTAATTTTTCAATCAACTCTTTAACACTAATTAACTTATTTAATCTATATCCATTAGCACCTGTAAAAAATAATCCACTTTCCTTTTTTCCACTATAAGCATCATAAAGTCTTTCGGCAATACAATATCCTACCTTTTTAGCGCCCCTACCACGCTCACATGGTGCAACGCAATTTGCTATACAAGAAATTTTAGGAGCAGTGCCTTCTTCTATCATTTTTTGAAGGTTTGTTCTAATACCACGAGCAGGATAGCCAACAGGACTTTTTAGCAATTCTATATCTTCTTTTTTAGCATCTAATAATACTTGTTTAAATTCAAGTGCAGCATCACATTCATAAGTTCCTATAAATCTTGTTCCCATTTGAACCCCATTTGCACCTAAACTAATAGCATTTAAAATGTCATTTTTATTCCAAATTCCACCAGCTGCAATTAAAGGAATATTATCTCCCCATTCATTAAGCTCAGCTCTTACTTCAGGAATTAATTTTTCTAATTGGTAATTTGGGTCTATACATTGCTCGTATGTAAATCCTTGATGACCACCACTTAAAGGCCCTTCAAGAACAACTGCATCAGGCAATCTATCGTATCTTTGAGTCCATCTTTTACAAATTATTTTAAGAGCTTTTGCTGATGATACAATAGGAATTAATGCAACATCAGGAAAGTCTTTAGTAAATTCTGGCAAATTTGTAGGTAATCCTGCACCACTAATAATTGCATTAAAACCGACATTGCAAGCGTCTTTTACTATTCTTTCATATTCGTTTGACGCGTGCATTATATTACAGCCTAATGGTGAGTCACTACAAATTTTTCTAGCATTAGTAATTACAGCATTAAGTCCTTTTGTAGAATAAAAATTCTCACTTCCATAAGGTTTGCCATTTAGTTCTTTGTTAATATGTGCTCTATTTTCATAAAACCCAGTTCCAACCGAACTAATAATACCTAAAGCTCCATTTAAACTAACATTACCAGCTAATTTATCCCAACTTATTCCAAGTCCCATACCTCCTTGAAATACCGGCACTTTTAATGTAAAATTTCTTATTTTTAATTCTGGTAAGCTCATTATTATCCTTTTATTATTACTTTTGCAAATTTTCTTTTTCCAACTTGAATTATAAATTCACCATTGCTTAATTTTAGTTGCTCATCGCTAATTTTTTCTCCATTAACACTTACAGAATTAGCTTTTATAGCTCTTCTTGCTTCACTGCCTGAACTTGCCAAATTAGTATCTTGCATTAGTTTTATAATCCATTGTTCTTCATTAAAATTAAACTCCGCAATATCACTTGGAATTTCATTTTTACTATGAATATTATCAAACTCATTTTTCGCATTAATTGCTAAATCTTTACCCCAAAATCTCTCAACTATTTCTAAAGCCAAATTTTCTTTAGCAACCTTTGGATGTAGAGTATTGTTTTTAATATTGTCAAAAATATCATTAATTTCTTTTGTTGTCTTAAAGCTTAAAAGATTGTAATATTCTTTCATTAATTCATCACTTATACTAAGTAATTTTGCATACATAGAATTCGGTTCTTCACTAACTCCGATATAATTACCCAAACTCTTACTCATTTTATTAACACCATCAAGACCTACTAAAAGTGGTAACATTATAATACCTTGTTCTTTACCTGTATTATAAGTTCTTTGTAATGTTCTTCCCATCAATAAATTAAATTTTTGGTCAGTTCCACCCATTTCAATATCACATTTTAATGCAACGCTATCATAACCTTGTAAAAGTGGGTATAAAAATTCGCTAATTGATATAGGGCTTTGTTCTTTAAATCTTTTCGTAAAATCATCTCGCTCAAGCATTCTAGCTACACTAAAAGTTGATGTAAGTTCAACTATGCCAACTGCTCCTAAAGCATTAAGCCAAGTTGAATTAAATTTTAATTCAGTTTTTTCTTTATCTAAAATTTTAAAAACTTGCTCTTCATAAGTTTTTGCATTTTTTAAAACTTCTTCCTTGCTTAATTGTTTTCTAGTAGCACTTTTGCCTGTTGGATCACCTATTTGAGCAGTGAAATCTCCTATTAAAAATTGAACTATAGCACCATGATTTTGTAAAAATCTCATTTTGTTTAAAATAACACTATGACCTAAATGTAAATCAGGTGCAGTTGGGTCAAACCCAGCTTTTACATAAAATACTTCGCCCTTTTCATAGTAATTTTTAATCAAATTCTTAATTTTTTCTAAATCAATAAATTCTGATACACCGCGTTCTAAATCATTATAAATTTCATTCAAATTCATCTTTATCCTTTATTCACTATAAGCGTCTTTTAATGATATAAACTCATAGATTTTACATTTTGTTTTGATTTTTTCTTTTGCTATTTCTATATTTTGATTATCAGGTACTTCAAAAACTATTTCAAAATACTCCAATAAACTATCAGCATTTTTTGTAATATTAATACTATTAACATTGATTTGTAGTTTTAGTAATTCTGTTAATAATGCTAGTAATGTGCCTTTTTTATTCTCTAAAGAAAAAATCATTTTATAATTTTTAGGAGCATGCTTAGACCATTTAATTAGCACCATTTCTTCTTTAGAATCTTCCATTAATTTACTTGCTCTTTCACATAATTTATTATGAATTGTAACAGAATGATTATGTTTAAAAGCAACTATATCATCACCTCTTTTTGGGTTACAACAATAATCAAAATCCACATTATTTATTTTGTAGTTTGAATATACAACAAGATTTTCTATTCTTTGTTTTTTTAAATCATAATTTTTAACTAGCCAAATTCTTTTTGAATATTTTTTAAGACTATCTATAACCTTACTTAAAGTAATATTATCTGTAGTGCATTTTTTAACATTTTTTGATAATTTTTCATTTGCAATCCAAGTATTTATTTTATCTTCATCAGCACTAAAAATAGTTTGCAAAATTCTTAACCCAGCTTTTTGGTCTATACTTGAAATTCTTTGCTTGCAATGTGATTTAATCATAGCTTTGGCTCTAGCAGTAACCACACTATCAAGCCAAGAACATCTTGGTTTTGCGTTATCATCTATCTCAATTCTTACAATATCCCCATTTTTAAGACTTGTAAGCAATGGAGATTTTACTCTGTTTATATAAGCGTGACTTGCTTTAAGACCAATTTGTGAATGAACTTCAAAAGCAAAATCAAGAGCAGTCGAACCTCTAGGTAATGTAAAAATCTCTCCTTTAGGGGAATATACTGCAATATCTTCAACATATAAACTATCTTTTGCGTATTCATAAAATGCCAAATCATTGTCTTTTTCTTCTAAAGAACTATTGGTTGCTATATCATTTACCCAATCAGCTTTATAGTCTTCTTTATCATTTTTATATTTCCAATGTGCTGCAATTCCAAGTTCTGCAGTTTCGTGCATTTTATATGTTCTAATTTGTGCTTCTATTATTGATTGTGCGTCAAATAAAGTAGTATGGATTGTTTGGTAACCATTTTGCTTAGGTAAGGCAATATAGTCTTTAAATCTTGAAGCAAGTGGATTAAAATGCACATGTAAAAGCCCTAAAACTATATAACAATCTTTAACATCTTTTACTAAAATTCTAATCCCCAATAAATCAAGCACTTCTTCAATACTAACGCCTTTTCTTTGCATTTTTAAAAAAATAGAATATACATGTTTTATTCTTTTTTCTATTTTAAAATCTACATCTTCAATATATCCGTTATCACGCATTAAATTAATTATTTTTTCAATAAAATCATTTAATGTTAATTGTAATTGCACATTATTTGCCTTTAAATAATCTGCTATTTCTTTAAATTCTACTGGCATTAAATATTTAAAACTTAAATCTTCTAAGTAATTTTTAATACTAGAAATTCCTAACCTATGTGCAATTGGTGCATATACCATTAGAGTTTCTTCAGCTATTCTTTTTTGTTTTGCTTCTCTTAACGCATCAAGAGTTAGCATATTATGCAATCTATCACATAATTTAACAAGCAATACCCTACTATCTTCAATGCTAACCATTAACATATTTCTAAAAGTCATTGCTGATTTTCTAAGTTTTTCGTTTGATTCTGAACTAGCTAAATTATCTCCCCTAATCTCAACTATTTTAGTCATACCTTCAACTAAAATACCCACAGAATGTCCGAACATTTTTACAAGTTCTTCCTGAGTGCATTCGGTATCTTCTACAACATCGTGCAAAAGTGCTGCTAAAATCATACTTTCATCTTTTGAAAAGAAAGCTACAAAACACGCAACTAAAATAGGATGAATAGAATAAGGTTCTCCACTTTTTCTAAATTGTCCTTCATGTGATTTTATACAAAAATCTAAAGCTTTTTCAAGCATAGGAGTGCTTGAAAAAAGTGAATACAATAATTCCCGTGCTTTATTTAAATCATTACAATGTTTAATGTCTTCTAATAATGTTTCAAAACTTAGAATATTTTTCATTTTTTTATTCGTTTATTACACCATCAAATATAATTTTTTCTTCAGCAACTTCTAACATTGCTATATCAGTAAATTTCATTTTTCCTTTTTCAACTTTTACTAAAGGTTCAGCACCATCACTTAATTCTCTAGCTCTTTTAGCTACTATTAAAGATAGAATATATCTATCATTTCCTACTTTTTCTAATGCTTTTGCTGCTACTTGTTCAGTTCTCATTTTATTCCTTTTAATTAATTTTTTACGATTGAGCAATTGCTAAAATCATCTTTAATAATTTTTAAAATATTACCTTCTTCAAACATATTGCAAACTACTATTGGTAATTTATTATCCTTAGCAAGTGCTATTGCTGTATCGTCCATTACCTTAATATCATCGCCCATAGCAAGTTCGTAACTTAATTCATTATATCTTTTTGCATCTTCAAATTTCATAGGGTCTTTATCATATACACCATTAACTTTTGTTGCTTTAATAATCATTTCAGCATTAATTTCAATAGCTCTTAAAACTGCTGCAGTATCAGTAGTAAAAAATGGATTACCTGTTCCTGCTGCAAAAATTACAACTCTACCTTTTTCTAAATGTCTTTGCGCTCTTCTCATAATATAAGTTTCGCAAAAAGCTTCCATTTGAATAGCACTCTGAACTCTTACACTAATTCCACAACCTTCTAACGCTTCTTGCATAGCAATTGAGTTTATCACGGTAGATAACATTCCCATATGATCGCCACTAACACGCTTAATTATCCCATCTTTAGCAGCACTAACTCCACGAATAATATTACCGCCACCGATAACAATTCCTACTTGAGTCCCAGCATCTACTAATTGTTTAATTTGTCCTGCAATAAACTTTAAAATATGAGTATCTATTCCAAAGCCTTGCTTTCCAGCCAAAGCTTCACCTGAAAACTTAATTAAAATTCTTTTAGCCATAATGATTTCTCCTTAATTGATAAACGCGATACTACAAAAAAATTTTTAACGCTTAAACTCAAGTAAGAATTTTTCAATCTGATATCTATCTCTATAAGCAGGGCTCATTAAATGAATTAAACAATCTCCTAAATCAAGAACACTCCAATCATCAGTGCATTCTTCATAATAAACTTTACTATTATGTTTTTTTAACAATTCTTTAATATCTTCAATTATTGCAAAAGATTGTTTAGTAGAAATCATAGTTGCAATAATTACTTCATCTACAAAATATTCACTTCCTTTAATATTAATCAACTCAACATTCTCTGCTTTTTTTTCATCTAAAAGCTTAATAATATCTTCATTTCTATTCATTACTTTCCTTTATAAAATTCTTTTACTTCATCTTTAATTTTAGGATTTACTTTTTCCAAAATCAAATTATTTCTTATAAAACTTGAAGAAATATCTTCATTTATTTCAAGTCTTAAATAATTATCTGGTATAAAAATATTATCCCTACTAGCTATAACAAAAACGACATTTTTAGATAATTCATCAAAATTATGCCATTTATGTAAAGTTTTTAAATGATCAGCCCCTATTATAAAATAAATTAAGCTAGAATTTAGTAAATTTTTAAAATACATAACACTCTTAAAACTAGGAACTGGCTCATTTTGAGATATTTCATAATCACTTATTAATAATTTATCACTTTCAACAAACACGCTCTTTAGCCATTTTAATCTAAGTTCTGGACTAGCATTAAAATTATTTTTAAATAAACTAATATATGTTGGCAATATTATTAATTTATCAATATCTAATGTATCTAAAGCTGCTTTTACTACTTTTTCATGACCTAAATGAACTGGGTCAAAACTACCACCAAAAATTGCTATTTTCAAAATCTCTTAACCTTTTTTTATTAGTATTATCTCAAATTTTTTAAATAAAGGGTTAAAAATGGGAGTAAATGTAGCGATTAATGGATTTGGTAGGATTGGTAGATGTCTTAGTAGAATAATTCTTAATGAAAACAAAATGAATTTAGTAGCAATAAATTGCTCGTGGGATATGAAAAGTATTAAATACCTTCTAAAATACGATAGTGTTCATGGGAATTTCAATCAAGAAATTGACAATGATGGAGAAGATATTTTAATAGTAGGAAATAAAAGAATTCAAATAATTAGAAGTAGAGAAATTGAAAATATTGATTTTGCTAAATATGGAGCTAGTTTAGTTTTTGAATGCACGGGAGCATTTTTAACACAAGAAAAAACTAAAGCATATTTAGACAATGGTATTAAACAAGTAATTATGTCAGCACCACCAAAAGATAATACACCTATGTTTGTAATGGATGTAAATCACACTAAATATAACGGCGAAGCTATTATTTCAAATGCAAGTTGCACAACAAACTGCCTTGCACCAATGGCAAAAGTTTTAGATGAAAATTTCGGTATTAAAAAAGCTTTAATGAATACAATTCACGCATATACAGCAACTCAAGAACTATGTGATACAAAATGCCCTAAAGACATTAGAAGGGGTCGCGCAGCAGCACTAAATCTAGTCCCATCAAGCACAGGTGCAGCAAAATCAATAGGTAAAGTTATACCTAACCTTTTAGGTAAAGTTGATGGTCAAAGTGTTAGAACTAGCTTAGCAAATGTATCAATGCTTGATTTAACTTTATTGTTAGATAAAAAAACTACAAAAGATGAAATAAATGAAACTTTTATAAAAGCAAGTAAAACAATGAATGAAATTCTAGCAATTGATTACGATTGCTGCGTTTCAAGTGATTTTTGCACTAGCACTTATGGATGTATATTTGTCCCTGATTTAACTCAAATAATTGATGAAGATTTTGTAAAAGTTCTAGCTTGGTATGATAATGAATACGGATATTCATATCAATTAAATAGATTAGCTCAATATATTAGTAAGGAGAAATAATATGCCTTTAATTTCCATAAAAGATGTAGATTTAGTAAACAAATGTGTTTTTATTAGATGTGATTTTAATGTCCCACAAGATGAATTTGGAAACATTAGTGATGATAGAAGAATAAAATCTGCAATTCCAACTATTAAATATTGCCTTGACAATGATGCTAGAGTGATTCTTGCAAGTCATTTGGGTAGACCAAAAGAAATAAGTGATAAATATTCTTTAAAGCCAGTTGCAAAAAGATTATCAAAACTTCTTGGAACTGAAGTTATAATGGCAAACGATATAATCGGAGAAGACGCTCAAAACAAAGCTAAAAACTTAAAAAAAGGTGAAATTTTACTACTAGAGAATTTAAGATTTATAAAAGGTGAAACAAAAAACGATGAAGATTTGGCTAAGAGTTTAGCTTCAATGTGTGATGTGTATTGTAATGATGCTTTTGGAGTTTGTCATAGAGCACATTCAAGTGTAGAAGCAATTACTAGATTTGCAAAAGAGATATGTGCTGGGTTTTTATTGCAAAAAGAATTTAATTTCGCACAAGATTTATTAAAATCTCCTGCTAGACCTTTTGTTGCTGTTGTTGGTGGTAGTAAAGTTAGTGGAAAATTACAAGCTTTACACAATCTACTTCCTAAAGTTGATAAGATAATAATTGGTGGCGGAATGGCTTTTACTTTCCTTAAAGCAAACGGATTAAATATAGGAAATTCAATTGTAGAAGAAGAGCTAATTGAAGATGCTAAACAAATTATGCAAACTGCAAAAGAACTAGGCGTTAAATTATATTTACCTGTTGATGTTCTTGCTGCACAAAGCTTTTCAAATGATAGTGTAGTAAAAAAAGTAAGCGTTCAAGAAATACCAAATGGTTGGATGGGGCTTGATATTGGACCTGCTAGCTCAATTTTATTTAAAGAAATTTTAAGTGACGCTCAAACTATATGGTGGAATGGACCTATGGGAGTATTTGAGTTTGATAAATTCTCAAAAGGTAGCTTTAAAATGAGCCATTATATAAGCGATTCTTATGCTACTAGCGTTGCTGGTGGTGGAGACACTGCTGATGTTATTAATCGTGCAGGAGATGCTGATGATTTTAGTTTTATCTCTACTGGCGGTGGTGCTAGTTTAGAACTAATTGAAGGTAAAGAATTACCTGCTATAAAACCACTTATATTAAAGGAAGAATATTAATGATAATTGCCGCAAATTTTAAATGTAATCATACTAGAAAAGGTTTTGCTGAATACGCTAAAAAACTTAATGCTTATTTAAGATTTAGTGATTTTACTAATCTTGAAGTAATTGTAGCTCCAAGTGCAACTTCATTTATTGATAGTGAATTTAGTTTCATTCAAGCTGCCCAAAATATATATCCAACTCATAGTGGAGCTTTTACTGGAGAAATTGGACTAGATCATTTGCTAGAATTTGGAATTAAAACAATTATTTTAGGACATTGTGAAAGAAGAAATTTAGGCGAAACAGATGAATTTCTGGCAAAAAAATTTGAATTTTGCGCTGAAAATGATTTAAAAATTATTTATTGCATAGGAGAAGATTACTCTACTTACGAACAAAATAAAAGCATAGATTTTTTAAACAAACAACTAAATAAAATAGATTTACAATATGATAAATTAATATTAGCTTATGAGCCAATTTATAGTATTGGTAAAAGTGCTGCAAAATTAGAAGATATTGAAAATATTATGAGCTTTTTACGCTCAAAAACTAAGCAAAGTATTTTATATGGTGGTAGTGTAAATTCTAGCAATATCGCTGATATTAAAAGACTTTGCGATGGAGTTTTGGTAGGTGGAGCTAGTCTTAATGTAGATGGTTTTATAGACTTAATCAATGCCGCAATAAGAGGTTAATATGATAGGCCTAATCGGTGGGATGAGCTATGCTAGTACAATAACTTATTATAAATTAATAAATGAATTTAGCCAAGCTCATCACAATTCTTTATCTCGTGCAAAGATTTTAATATCAAGCGTAGATTTTGATGAGATTGAAGAGCTTCAACACAATAACGAATGGCAAAAAGCAGGAGAATTATTAAATAAGGAAGCAAAAAGATTAGAAAAGGCTGGAGCAAACATAATTGCACTTTGTACAAATACTATGCATAAAATTGCAAATGATTTGCAAAAAGATTTAAAAGCTAGATTTATTCATATAGCCCATTCAAGCCTTAAAGAATTAAATCATAATAATATAAAAAATATTTTATTACTAGGCACTAAATACACTATGCAAGAAGACTTTTATAAAAAAGAGTTAAAAGGAATAAATGTAATTACCCCAAATAATAGTGATATAAATACTATTAATGATATTATTTTCAATGAACTTTGCTTTAATGTTATCAAACAAAATAGTAAAGAAACTTTCATAAATATTATAAATAAACATAATATTGAAGGAATTTTATTAGCTTGCACTGAAATTGCACTATTAATTAACGAAAATGATTTTAAAAATATAAAAGTCTTTGATACAACATATATTCATGCAAAAGATATATTTTTGCAGTCTTTAGAGTAAAATGACAAGAGTTGTAGTAAAACCAATAGATAAAAATAAATTTGAATTAGCTTTTGAATATAAATATGAAAGCAAAAATCAAACCATCATAATACCAAAGGGATTTGTTACAAATGGAGCAAATATACCTAGAATATTTTGGAGTTTCTTTCCACCAAATTCTCCAGAATACTTATCAGCAGTAGTAATTCATGATTTTTTATGTCTTCAAGCTAAAAAAAGTAAAAAATACCAAGACGCTGTTTTAGCTGATGAAATTTTTAAAGAAGCTCTTAGAACTTTACAAGTGGCAAATTACAAAATTAAAATATTTTATTTTTCTTGTAAAATATATCACTTATATAAAAAATACTTAGGATTTTATAGGTAATAAAATATTAAATACAAAAACTACATACTATAATTCAATAGTTTTCATTCGTTAAAATTTTAATACTTAAGTAAATAATATAAATCAAGATTTAATATAAAAGTTCTGATTTGCTTATGTAGTCGTAGTTTTAGCAATATTAAAAAAATTATTGTGTTATAAATTGTGCTAAATTGTGCCAAACAATCTAAAAAAATAATTTTTGTAAAGATTAAAGTTTTCAATACAAAACATAAATCCATCAAAAAAAAGCAAAAATATTTTTTAGAAAAATTAGAATTTTTAAAAAAATCCTAAAGAATTGTCTAAAAACCTAGCACAAATCGGCGAAAACACTTATTTTTAAAGTTAAAAACCAT
>NZ_JACGAU010000011.1:0-61024 GCF_020137595.1 Campylobacter sp. RM12640 | reverse complement strand
TGATAAGCTTACAATCGCAATTATTATAAGTGCAGTAGTGATTATAAAAGTAATCATATTATTATAGCTTTGTTCATCTGTATCTTTTGATACTTTTTCTATTGAAGTTTTGCTAATTGTCTCCCAAGATAACCAAGTCATAAAATAAAGCCCACTTGCTTTATCCTTACCTGTATATGCTAGTTTTTCAGTAACTTTATTAGAATTTGAATCTTCATAAAAATATCTTATATAACCATCATTATTATCAGCACTTTTAATCATTTCTTGTATGAAATACATTCCTTTTGCGTCTTTTTCGTTAAATTTATTGTTGTTTATCCAAGAAGCAGATGGGTGATAGTATATGTTTCCATCTTTATCAAACACGGTGTAATAACTATTTGCTCTACCAAATCTTACTTTAGATAAATAATCTTGTAGTTTATTTTTAAACTCACTTAAGTTATTATCATTTTTATACTCTTCATAAATAGCACCAGAATACTTCATAACACTTTCTACCAGAGCTTTAACTTGCTGCTTTTTAGCTGTTAAAATTTCATCTTCTACCGTATGTTTTGTGTAATTTACAGAGTAGTTATCATAGTATTTATGAAGTGATACTAAAACTATAGAATTAATTAAAATTCCAATGAATGAAAACAATGCAATTTTGGTTGATAGTTTCATAGTTTTTCCTTGTTTGTTGATTTAGATTAAGATTTTGATTATAGGTTATATGAACTTAAAACAATATAAATTATTTGCTTGTAATTTAAATTAAAAAATTATTAAAAATATTTAAAATAAATTTAAATTTTTTTAATTTTGGATTTAGAAAAACTAAATCCAAAATATTATTTTTTTACTATTTCATTTAAGATATGTTCTTTATAGTCTTTAAAATATTTTTCTGCTTGCGGGTCTTTTACTACATCATAACAAGCAAAAGTTTTAAGTGCACTCATACCTAAAAACTCGTGAGTTTTATGAAGATTTAAGCTAACTCCATCAATACCGACACCACCAAAAAATTGCTCTTTATCAGTAAATGCTTCTTCAGGTGCATTCCAAGTCCAAGATAGCATATATTTTTTATTTTGACTAAGCCCACCAGAGCCGTATTTTTTACTAGCATCACTTCTACTTCTTCCATCACTAGCACATAATTTACCAAAAGCAGCTCCAAAAACTTTTGAAAAATATTCCCATACTATCCAAGGTGCATTCATCCAAAATCCTGGAATTTGATAAATTATAATATCAGCTCTTACATATTTTTCTACTTCATCTAATACATCATATCCATCATCAATTATGGTTTGTTCTACATTAAAACCATTTTCTACTAAAGTATCATACGCAACTTGTTGCAAACTTGCATTTAGTCTTGCACCTGCATTAGCAAAAGCTTTAGCACCATTAACTAATAAAACATTTTTCATAATTTCTCCTTGTTTAAAAATAAAATTAGATTATAATTTTTACTTTATTTTAAGTCAATACGAACAAAATTGTTAGATACTAACCAAAAGGAGAGTAATGAAAAGAAAAAATGATTATAATAAATGTGGAATTTATTATACGCTAAACCTAATTTCAGGAAAATATAAAATGAGTATTTTGTATCTTTTATCAATCAATGAGATTATAAGATATAATGAGCTTAAAAGAATGCTTGTTGGAATTTCTTTTAAGAGTTTAACAAAGGCATTAAAAGAATTAGAGCAAGATGATTTAATAATACGCACCGAATATCCGCAAATCCCACCTAAGGTTGAATATAGTCTAAGCAATAAAGGAAAATCATTAATACCAATTCTTAATATGATGTGTAAATGGGGAAGCAATAATAAGAGCTAAGTTAATTAGCTCTTATTGGGTTTAATTTAAACTTATCAGTTTTTATAGGTTTAATTTTACGATTTATTTTTCTATTTAGGCTAGGTTTTATAAAGGCTTTTCTAACATCATTTGTGATATTAGTGCCTAAGAAAAATTCTAAAATCTTAGCAAGTTCTCTTGCTTTTAGATTTAAAATATTTACTTTTATATCACAAGCGTTATTATAAAGTGGCATTCTTTTATCATAAAGCAATTTCGCCTTTTCATCAAATAATGGGCGTTTAGTATCGTTTTTAAGTCTTGTTGCGATTTTGTAAAAACTAAGGTCTAAAAACACTACAAAACCTAATTTTCTTAAATCTTGTAAATTAGCAAAACCACCGCCACAAGAGATGATTAAATCACTTTTTGTGGCTAATTCATCTCTTAATTCTTTTTCTAAATTCCTAAAATATTCTTCTCCATAACGCTCAAAAATCTCTTTAATCTCAAGCCCAGTTCTTTGTTTTATTATGCTATCAGTATCTACTACTTCTTTTTTAATAATCTTACTAAGCCTTCTTGCAGTTGTGCTTTTACCGCAGCCCATAAAACCGATTAAAACAATGTTTTTCATTTTTGCTTCATTAATTCAGCTATTAAAAATGCAAGTTCTAATGCTTGGTCTGCATTTAATCTAGGATCGCATTGGGTCTCATAGCGTCTTGCTAAATCGCTTTCGCTAACTCCTACGCTTCCGCCTAAACATTCGGTTACATTTTGTCCTGTCATTTCAAAATGAACCCCACCAGGAATTATATTATTAGCTCTTGCAATATGCCAGAAATTTTTAACTTCATCTAAAATATCATCAAATTTTCTAGTCTTATAGCCATTTACGCTTTGAGTATTGCCGTGCATTGGGTCTATGCTATAGATTATATTTCTTTGTTCTTTGCTTAATTCTTTAAAGATATTTTCAAGATTTTTAATCTTACTAGCACCCATTCTAATGATTATATTTAATCTTCCTGCTTCATCTTGTGGATTTAGCTTATCAGCTAAGGCTAATATATCACTAGCACTAGCACTAGGTCCTATTTTAACACCTATTGGATTTTTAACTCCGCTTAAAAAATGCACATGAGCATCATCAAGCCCACGAGTTCTCTCGCCAATCCATAGCATATGAGCTGAACAATCATAATAAGCTCCACTTAAGCTATCTATTCTAGTAAGTGCTTCTTCGTAAGGTAAAAGCAAGGCTTCGTGGCTTGTGTAGATTTTTGTTTCGTGTAATCTAGCATCATTTAAGCTAGTTATTCCACAAGCCTTAAAAAAATCAAGTGCTTCTGTTAATCTTTGAGTTAAAAGTGCGTATTTATCATCAATATCAGCGCGTCTTACGAAACCTAAATTCCATTTATGCACTTGGGCTAAATCAGCAAGTCCACCTACGCTAAATGCACGAAGCAAATTAAGCGTAGCAGAGCTTTGCATATAAGCTTTTAGCATTTTTTTAGCTTTTGGAACTCTTGCACTTTCGCAAAACTCACAATCATTTATAATATCTCCACGATAACTTGGTAAGCTTATACCATCTTTATTCTCAAAATCAGAGCTTCTAGGCTTTGCAAATTGTCCTGCCATACGAGCAATTTTTACTACTTTTTTTGACCCACCAAATTGCAAAACTAATGCCATTTGCAAAAATAATTTAAACATATCACGGATATTATTTGCACTAAAATCATTAAAACTTTCAGCACAATCACCACCTTGTAATAAAAACGCATCTCCTTTACAAACTGCTGCTAATTCGTTTTTTAATTCATTTGCTTCCATAGCAAATATTAAAGGTGGATACGATTTTAATTCATTTACTACATTTTCTAATTCTTCCTTGTTTTCATAGTTTGGTTGCTGAAGAGCTTTATAATTTTTATATGAATCTAGCGACCAATTCATCGTTTCTCCTTTTTTTAATTTAGTAAATTATGATTATATGAGATAAGTTTTACATTTTAAGGAAAAATTTTTATGAATTATGGATTTTTTGTAGCTTTTGTTGTTTTTGTATTTTGGGGTTTAGTGCCTATTTTTTATAAACAACTTGATACATTAGATGCCTTTGTAGTAATGTCGCATAGGATAGTTTGGTCGGTTATATTTTTAGCAATATTTTTAATAATTATAGGGCAATTTAAAAAAGCCTTACAAGAATTAAAATCTTTAAAAATGGCTTTTAATCTTTTTATTTGTGGTGCTTTAATTAGCGGAGATTGGGGTCTTTATATTTATATGGTTAATAAGAATTTAATCTTAGAAACTTCTTTAGGATATTTTTTAAGCCCTTTATTTGGGATAATTTTTGCAAAAGTATTTTTAAAAGAAAATATGAGTAAATTAGGAATTATTAGTGTTAGTTTAGTGATTTTTGCGTGTTTATTTGAAGTAATTACTTTAGGAGCTTTACCTATATTATCAATTACTTTAGCGCTCTTAGTTAATTTTTATACCATTATTCGTAAAAAAGTTTATATAAGCAGCGTTTATGGGTTTTTCTTAGAGACATTATTAATCACTCCTTTTGCTTTAATATTTTTATTTTCTATCCCAACGAATTTAGCTCATTTTGATATTGATTATTTAGGAGTATTACTTGCACTTAGTGGGCTTGTAACCTTGCTACCTATGTTAGGATACAATTATGCTACGCAAAAATTAAGCTTAACATTACTTTCATATATGCAATATATTTGCCCGATAATTTCTTTTTTAGTTGCTATTTTTTTATACAATGAGCCAATAAATCAACATAAATTAATATCATTTATTATAATTTTTATAGCAGTAGCTTTAAGCGTTTATGATAATGTGTTTAAAAAAGGAAATAAACTATGAATGAAGTTGGAATTTATGTAATAGGTATAATTTTTATAGTATTGTTTTTCGCAACTATTTTAAAAAAGGTCTTTAAAGAGCTTGATAAACACGGAGATTTTGTAAGAAAAGAAGAAAAAAATACAGCTAATTTTACTCAAGAAGAAGTTTTAAGCCTAATTCATAATGAAAACGAAAAATGTGCATTATTGTGCGATAATTTAGAAGAAATATTTAATAAATACGCAAGTTTAATGCCTGAAAGTGATAAAGAAAAAGCCTTAGCTTTAGTATCTGTTTTAAATACCATAAAGACTTTACCTAGCGATGAATTAAAAGATAAATTATTAAAACTTTTACCAGAATTTGAAGAGTGCGTTCAAAAATCTTTAGGAGATGAAAAAGCTAAAGAATTTTTTGATTTAGCAGCGTTAAAATATAATGAAATTTTTAAGGATTGAAATGAAAGAATTACTAATTAATAAGCTTTTTAAATTCTCAAACGAGCCTGTAAAATTTTTAGATTTAATAGAAGCAAATAGCCTTTATAATGAAGGAATGTTAATTGACCCAGCGAAATTACATTTTAAGTTTAATTATTTTAATACTTATTTTATATATTTTATATTGTGCTTAATCGTGCTTACACCATTAACTATTGCTACTCATTTTTTATTTGAAAAAATTGACTTTCATTTTAGTTTAATTAGTGCTGTATTTGTAACTTCTGCTATTTTTATATGTTTTGATATTTTTAAGATTTATACAAGAAAAATAGCAAGTCTTAGACAAATAAAAGCAGCGTGGCAAATACATTTATCGCATTTTGAATATGAAAAATACAACGCAATTGTTGTTGAAATTTATAATAAAGCAAATGAACTTAGCATACCTAAGACAAAATTAGAGCAATATATTTTAGAAAATCTAGTAAAAAGGGGTTAGTATGAAATTGATTAGATTTATGAAAGATAATGTAGTTTATCATGGGAATTTAGGCGATAATAATAAGGTGGGTTATTTTAAAAATTATTCTTCTTATTTTGATAGATTAGAATTGATTGAAGATGCTTTTATGCTTAGTGAAGTTAAGTTATTATCTCCAATCAAATCTCCTTATCAAGATGTAATATGCTTAGGAATAAATTATTTAGAACACGCAAAAGAAAGCTATAAATTTAAAGGAATTGAATTTGATGGCAAAAGAGAAGAAGCAGTTTATTTTGCAAAAAGAGTAAATGAGTTTTCTAATCCATTTGATATTTTAGATATTAGTGGCGAAAAATTAGATTATGAATGTGAACTTGCATTTGTACTTAGAAAAGATGCTTATAAATTAGATGATACAAGTGATTTTGATGATTATATTTTAGGATATACTATTTTAAATGATGTTAGCGATAGGGCAATTCAAAACAAACATAAGCAATGGTATATGGGAAAAAGTTTAGCTAATTCTTGTCCATTTGGTAGTTTTATTAATACAGGTCTTAGTATAAAAGAAGCAAGTAATTTAAAAGTAGAATGCTTTGTAAATGATGAATTAAGACAAAGTTCTAATACAAATATGCTTATTTTTGATATTCCTTATATCTTAAAAGAATTATCAAATTACACCTGTTTAAAGGCTGGAACTATCATTAGCACAGGCACTCCAAGTGGTGTTGGAATGGGCTTTAATCCGCCTAAATTTTTAAAAAGTGGCGATAAGATTGAATGTAGAATAGAGCATCTTGGCTCATTAATAAATTATATAAAGTAAGGACAATATGAACGCAGCATTATTAAGTAAAAAAATAAATACAAATTATAAAACTTCAGTATTTAATATCCATAAAGATTGGGAAAATCCTTATGCACCAAAAGGAATAGTCCCAAGAATTACTAAAGAACAAGCGCTTAATTTATTAAGAAATTCTGATTTAGCTACTTTAGGTCAGATTGCTTATGCAGTAAAAAACAAGCTTCATCCAAGCAAACTTACTACTTTTGTAGTAGATAGAAATATTAATTACACAAATATTTGTTTAGTTGATTGTAAATTCTGTGCTTTTTATCGCCACGCAAAGGATAGTGATAGTTATATTTTAACATACGAGCAAATCGGACAAAAGATTGAAGAATTATTAGCAATTGGTGGCACTCAAATATTATTTCAAGGTGGAGTGCATCCAAAGCTTGATATTACTTGGTATGAAGATTTATTAAGATATATAAGCACAAATTATCCTAGTATTACAATTCACGGCTTTAGTGCAGTTGAGATTGAATATATTGCAAAAATTAGCAAAATTAGCACTAAAGAAGTTTTAAAAAGAATGAGCGATTGTGGGCTATTTTCTATCCCTGGAGCAGGTGCGGAGATTTTAAGCGATAGAGTAAGAGATATGGTAGCACCTAGTAAATGCGATACTGCTACTTGGCTAAGAATTCATAAAGAAGCTCATGAATTAGGCTTACTTAGTAGCGCAACTATGATGTTTGGTCATGTTGAAAGCGATGAAGAAATAATTGAACATTTAGACTATTTAAGAAATCTTCAAGATATAACAGGTGGCTTTAGAGCTTTTATTTTATGGAGTTTTCAAGGTAAAAACACTAGATTAAAGGCTGAAAATCCACATTTAATGAATGCAAGTTCTAATAGATATTTAAGATTATTAGCAATTTCTAGAATATATTTAGATAATTTTGCAAACATTCAAAGCTCTTGGGTTACTCAAGGAAGTGCAGTAGGGCAACTCGCATTAAAATTTGGAGCAAATGACTTAGGTTCAACTATGATGGAAGAAAATGTTGTTGCAGCTGCAGGTGCAAAATATAGAATGAATGAACAGCAAATGATAGAATTAATCCGTGATTTAGGCGAAAATCCAGCTAAAAGAGATACAGCATATAATATTTTGGAATACTACAATGAATAATTTTGTGCATTTAAAAACTAATGATGATTTAGTATATATTAGTATTAGCTATCCTAATTACGGAAGGATTTTTCATAATGCTAATGCTATGGCAGCTGAGTTTTTTTACAATGAGAGTTTAGATGATGAGTTTTATATAAAACTAGAGCAAAGTGCAATTAATATTAGTGCTAGTGCTAATTATTTTGATTTTACATTTGATATAGTTTGTCTTAAAAAAGAGCTTGATAATTGCTTAAATGCTTTTAATAATATGCTTTTAAATACCGAAATTACTAATTTTGAATTAATCAAAAACAAAATAAAAAATTATTTTTTAATCCATATTCAAGATTACGATAATTTAGCAAAGATGAAATTATATGAGAATTATTTTAAAAATGATTTTAAAAATGATAAATTTGGCGATTTTGAAGCTTTAGATGAAAAAGAATTTAAAAACTATATTTTAAACCTTAAAAATCAAGCAAATAAGATAGTAATTAGTGCAAATTTAGATGATATTAGTAAAGTTAAAAAACTTTTAAACAATAAGCAAAGTTCTTATGAAAAATTAAAAACAAATGAGAGTTTTTATAAAGAAGAAAGCAAAGAAATATCACAAGCTTTTGTTAGGTTTATAAGCAGCGTAGAGATTAAAAGCATTTATGAAAGAGCTATTATAAGTCTTGCTATTTATGTTTTAGGCGGTGGATTTGGCTCAAGAATTACCGAAGAAATCAGAGTAAAAAGGGGCTTAGCTTATTCGGCTTTTGCGTTTTTAGTAGCGTTTAAGAAAAATTATCTTATTTCAGGCTATTTACAAACAAAAAATGAAAGCAAAAAAGAAGCTATAAAAATAGTTCAAGAAGAGTTTAAAAAATTAGTAGAATTTGGAATAAGCGAAGATGAGTTTAAAAAGGCTAAAGATTTTTTAGTAGGTAGTGAGATTTTAAAATACTCAACCACTCAAAATCGTCATAGCATTGCAAGTAGCGAGTGTTTTAGTGATTTAAAACAAGGCGAATTAAGAGAAATTACAAAGATAATTAAAGATTTAGAGCTTAAAACTTGTAATGATTTTTTAAAAAATCAAAAAAGTATTACTGAGCTTAGTTTTTATGTAATAGGTAATAATGAATAAGGATTTAGAAAAATTATCTTGTAAAGATATAGTTGAATTAGCTCTTTTAATGCCTAAAAAATTTGATGATTTAAGATTAAATAATGAGCCTATATTAAATGAGCTAAATTGCACAAAAGTTATAATAAAATCTAAAAAACAACTACCAGGCAAAAGGCTTAGTATAATTGCATATTCATATAATTGGGAGTGTGAATGCACTATTACTATATTTAATCTAAGACCTTTTCATAATGCACTTTTTGCTATAAATAAAGAGCTAATTATTTATGGGAAATTAGGCGATTTTGCAGGGCTTTTGCAATTTATTAATCCAAAAATCATTAAAGATAGTGGAGAAATCACTGCTAATTATTTGATAAAAGGTGTAAGTGATAAAGAGATTTGTAAGATAAAAAATAAATATTTAACTTATGAAGCTTTAAAAGAATTTAATTTATTAGATGAGCATATAAAATTGCTATTAATTATGAAAGAAAATAGCCAAGAAGCAATGAAATTGCTTAATTCAAAAGAATTAAACGAATGCTTAAAATTTGTTGAGATTTACCATCACATAAAAAGACTTAACGAAACTTATAAAAACGATACTTTATACAAAAAAATTAAAACTTTTGATATAAACAAATGGCTAAAATCTCTACCTTTTAAGCCGACAAGCGACCAGATAAATGCGATAAATGATATTAAAAATGACCTTGAAAGTATTCATCATAAAATTAGAATAGTAATGGGAGATGTTGGTTGTGGAAAAAGCTTAGTGATTTTTGCAGCAGCGCTTATGTGCTATCCTAAAAAAGTGGTTTTAATGGCACCAACAAGCGTTTTAGCCCAACAACTTTATAATGAAGCTAAAAGACTTTTGCCAGGGTTTTTAAAGATATTGCATTTTGTATCTAGCAAGACTAAATTAATGCAAGATGAATTAAAAGAAGCAAATTTTGTAATAGGCACTCACGCACTTTTATGGGCTAGTTTAGATGATGCTACTTTAGTTATGGTTGATGAGCAACAACGATTTGGGGCTAAGCAAAGAATGAAGCTTAAAGATTTAGCTACAAACAATAAAGAAAATCCGCATTATATAGAGTTTTCAGCTACGCCAATACCAAGGACAACTGCATTAATTCATAGTGATATTTACAGCTATTCTTTCATAAAAGAACTACCATTTAAAAAAGAAATAGAAACAAAACTAATCACAATAGCAAATAGCAATGAATTATTTAATCACATAAAAAGCGAAAACAAACAAAATCATCAAGCAATAATAGTTTATCCTTTAATAGAAGAGAGCAAAAACTCATCTTATAAACCACTTGAGAGTGTTATTAGCTTTTATGAGAAGAATTTTGATAAAGTTTATTATACGCACGGCAAGGATAAAGAAAAGGATAATATATTATTGCAATTTGCTGAAAATGGAAATGTATTACTAAGCACTACTATCGTAGAAGTTGGAATTTCACTGCCAAGATTAAGTATAATTGTAATCGTTGCACCCGAGCGATACGGCTTATCTACACTTCATCAACTTCGTGGAAGAGTAGGAAGAAATGGGGTTAAGAGCTATTGTTATTTGCTTAGCAAGTTTGAATTTAGTGATAGATTGATTAAATTTGCTAATACCTTAGATGGATTTAAAATAGCCGAAATTGACTTAGAAAACCGAAAAAGCGGGGATTTAATAGATGGAGATGTTCAGCACGGAATTAGCTTTAAGTATTTTGATGAGGTTTTAGATAAGGATATTTTATATAAAGCTAAGGAATATTTAAATAAGCAAAATTAGCTTATTATTATTCCTTGATTATTGAAATTAAGCTCTAATACTTTCATATTAGGAAAATTATTTTCTAGTATGGTTTTTAGTTTGTTTGCATCATCTTTATAACATAGATTAAAAAAAGTTGAACCAGAACCACTTAAATTACTCATTAATGCACCATTTTTACGAGCTAATTCACGCACTTTAAATAATTCAGGAACAGCTTTCATTCTACGATTTTCGTGAAGCTTGTCAAAACTTGCAATCTTTAACATTTCATAATTTTTACTCATAAAAGCTGCAGTTGTAAGCGAGCTTCTGCTTATATTAAAGCTAGTATCAGCAAGACTTAAATGCTTAGGTAAAGCCGAACGACTAACATTTGTTGAGATTTGTTTATTTGGGATACAAACTACTGCTTTAACATCACTAGAAATATCAGTTTTTATATATTTTACATTATCCTTATCAACTACCGAACAAACAAATCCACCAAGTGCTGCAGGGCTAATATTATCAGGATGATTTTCGTATATTAAGGCGTTGTTTAATATGGTATCTTTATTAACTTCAAGTCCTGCTAGATAATAAGCACTAGCAATTGCTCCTACAATTATAGAGCTAGAACTACCTAACCCGCGACTTAAAGGAATATTGTTTATGAAATTAAAGCTAAATAAGTCTTTTTTACCAGTTAGCTTTATGTAAGTTTCATTAAAAATGGTAATAAATAAATTATGTTTTTTAAGATAAGGATTATCTTCACCTTCACCCTTAATAGATATTTTAAAAAAATTATTTCTTTTAATTATTGTTTCATTATAAAAGTCTAAAGCAAGTCCTAGACAATCAAATCCAGCACCTAAATTCGCACTAGTAGCGGGTGATTTTAAACATATTTCGTTTCTCATTTATATTCCTAAATAGCAGGTAAAAAATAATTTGGCAAATTACTTTCTAAGAATTTGAAATTATACTCATTTGGTATAAAAAACTCATCTTTAAAATTATCATTTTTAATTAATTTGATTTTATCATCAGCAAGGGTAAAATATAAGTTGTTATTAGCTTTTATTAAGTTATTCTTTGTAAATGTAAAACCACTAATTGCTTTTAATGGTATGTTTTTAACAAGGGCAATTGTGCTTAAAAATACATAAACAATTTTTAAAGACATATATGAGCCTGGTCCATTAGCATAGGCTAATTCGCTAAAATTATATTTATTTAATAGTTCTTGCATAATTTTTGGCAAATCTTCACTGGTTTTATTTATGATTTTGATTTCTTCTTTTAACAAATTATTATCATCATATATTCCAATGAGATTTGCCATAGGCACTACTAAAAGTTTAATGTGAATGCCTTTAATAAATCTTTGTTTGTATCATCACTAAGAGTTACTAATTCATAAGAATTTGGATTGTTTAGCAATTCAAGAGTTAGTTTATGATTTAAATCATGGCTACTTGCGTAAGCTTTATAGTTAGCAAAAGTTGCTTTACCTAACATATATAAATCACCAATCGCATCAAGGATTTTATGTCTTACAAATTCATTACTAAATCTTAATCCTTCAGGATTTAATATGCCATTATCATCTAAAACAACAGCGTTTTCTAAACTACCACCTAATGCTAATCCTTTTGATTTTAAATACTCAACATCTTTTAAAAACCCAAAAGTCCTAGCACTTGCAATTTCATTTATGAAATTTTGTTTATTAGCCTTGTAAATATAGTTTTGAGTATTAATTGATGGGTGCTTAAAGTTTATAGTAAAATCATAAGTAGGAGCATTTGTAGGACTAAGACTTGCAAATTTATCTCCTTCTTGAACTTTTATTTCTTTTTTAACAACAAATATTTGTTTTTTAGCGTCAAGTTGTTTAATACCTGCTTCATCAAGCATAGCACAAAAACCAGCTGCTGAACCATCTAAAACAGGTGCTTCATTTGCATCGATACTTATTAATAAATTATCAATTCCATAAGAGCTAACAGCACTCATTAAATGCTCAATTGTAGATATATAACCATCTTTATCTCCAATTACCGTAGCCATTTGAGTGTTGATTACGCTTTTATAATTTGCTTCGTAAAATTTATTAATATCTGTTCTATGAAATACCACTCCACTATTAGCACCTAGTGGGCTAAATTTTATCTTAATAGCACTACCTTTATGTAGTCCAATTCCAACATTTGTTACTTCTTTAGCTATTGTAGTTTGTAACATTTTTTTCCCTTATTTTTTGTTTATAACTTCTTTTGCTTTTTTGATAATTCCAAATATATTATCATTAAGCCACTTAGTATCCATCCACTCTTCTGGTCTTACCTCAACACCTTGAACCAAAACACCAAAATGTAAATGATCCCCTAATGCTAAACCACTTGTTCCTGTATTAGCTATAGTGCTTTTAGCATTAACTATATCGCCAATTTCTACATTTTTTTTAGTGCAGTGCCCATATAAAGTATAAAGACCTAAACCATGATCAATTATTAAATTTAATCCATAAATTCCATTATCTTGTGCAAAAACTATTTTACCATCATTTCCTAACACAATAGGTGCCATTTTTGTACTTGCTAAATCAAGTCCCATATGATAGCTTTCACTAATTTGATTTCCATTATATTTATAATATCTATGGTCACCAAAATCTGCAACTTTCATACCATTTTTTAGTGGTAAAAACGCATTTAGTTTAAAATCAGTCACTAATTCATTGCTTACTACTTGTGTAACTTTATGAATTAATTTTTCATTTTCTTGTCTTAATTTTGCATTTACAAAGTCAAATATTAAAGCTCTATCGCTTAAAGAATTATCAGAATTTGCCTCATACAAATCTCTAATTTTACCATCAATGAAAGCGTCTCCTACTTCAATATGTGAAACTCTATATTTTTTATTTGAGTAATAATATGGAATTCTTTCTTTAATGATATTATTCGCTTTATCTTTTGCAACAATTCTAGCTTCAAATTCATCTCCATCTCTTAAGTCCCAAGCAATTAAAGCTATGTAATAATCATCTTTCATAAAAGGAGCAACTTTGAAAATTCTATTATTAACTTCTATATATAAATCAGTTAGATTATCATCTTGTGCGTAAAATACAACGCTAGCAGCACCGCCTTGAGTTATATTATATGAATTAGCTATTACGCTTACTTGAGGTTTTTTATTATCTACTATAACATTAATTATTTTTTCGCTTACATTTCCACCAAACCAATTCCACAAACTTTTATCATTAGCTTTAATATATATTGTGTATTTATCTAATTTTTCATTAAATTTTGGTTTTGGAAGGTCTAATTCAACATTAAATTCTTTGCCATTTAAAGTTTTATTTATTAATATATTTTTTGTTTCTTCGTTATCTTTACTAAATTCAACTTTTAAATTTTTTAGTCCTAAATTATCTTCAACTTTTAAATTTATTTTATCTCTAGCATTCCAATAAATTGTATCTTCTTGGTTGTTGTCTAAAGAAATATTAGGAGCAATTCTTTCAAAAGTATTTGAAAAAGCAATAAAACTTGCCAATACAACAACTATAATTATTGAAAAAAATATTGTTATTTTTGTTTTTTTATTTCTATTTCTCATTTTAACTCCTTATATTTTACTTATTTTTTCTTTATATGAATTAAGAGCATTTTGCTTTATCATATTTTGTAATTTTTGTTTGTTTTCTTCAAAATAACTTTCAAAATTCTCTTCAGTTTGATTAGGTGCATCAAGCCAAATATTTGTATTTCCTATTATTAATTTGTATCTTGAATTTTCATAATCAATAACTATGAATTTATTATCTTTATCAAGTTGTTTTTCGCAAATTACTACGGCTTGATTTTCATTAATATTTAAAAAACTAGCAACTTTTTGCTTAGAATTTAAATTAGATATTTTACCTTTTTTTGCAAGTTGTCTTTTTATAAATATTAATACTAATACTAATATTGCTAAAACACCTATCATTGAATACAATTTACTATCTATATTATTATCTTCTGCATATTTTATTTCATTATTTTGCACTTGGTTTGTGGTTTTTGGCATAACTCTAATTCTAAGCCCAAAACCATCATCTTTTGTAAGTGCAGGAATGACATTTATTTTTTCTTTTGTTTTAAATTCTAAAACCGTGCTTTCGCCTAATGGATACATTAATAATTGTTCTGCGTAAGGCATATTTAATATTTGAGAATTTCTTTCAGAAATTTTAACATTATTTAATACTACGCCTACATAATCGCTTCCACTTAATATTCTAATATCTCCATCTTTTGCGTTATATGGAGAATCAAAGCTTAGCATAACATCAATCCTATCATCTCTTTTATAAATATTATAATTTATGATATTGTTCGCAAAAAGATTTAAACTAATTAGTAGTAAGATTATTTTTTTCATCACAACTCTTTTTTAAAATATTGAATAACGGTTTTTGAGCTTAGTATTTCATTGATACGAATTGCTAAATTTCTTTCATAAACCATTACTTCGCCTTTACCAAAAATTCTATTATTTACATAAAGTTCTACACTCTCACCTGCTGGTTTTTCTAAATCAATAACAGAGCCAATTCCAAGTTCTAAAAATTCTCTAACGCTAAGTTGTGTAGTTCCTAACTCACTTATAAAATCTACGCTAACATCTAGCAATTCTTCATAAGTTGCATTTAGAATTCTAGTAGGTTGCTCTTGTGTTTGCATTATTTTTTCTTCTCTACTATACCAACGCAAAAGGTATTATTTTCTAGTTTATAAAAAAACTCGTGAGTAAAGCCTAATTTAAAATCACTTACCCTTCCTAAATATTCAGGCACACTAATTGAATAATCATCATAAGCATCAGCTAATAATCTTTTTGCATAGCCTATGATTTGATTTGCTACTTCTTTGCATAAATCACAATAATCATCTTCACTCATCTTATCATCATCGCCTAATAATCTTGAAGCAAGAGCTTGTAAGCTTTCTTTTTTAAATATTAAATAACAAAATAATTCTTTTACATTATCTCCTAAACAAATACTAGCACCATAATATTCAGCTTCATCTAAAGAATTTGTGGTTTCTAATTTACTTCTTAAAATATGTTTAAAAAAATGTTTAACTGAATAATCAATTGTATCAAGCATTAATCTTTCCTTAAATAAGTTTTAATTATTATAAGAAAGAAAAGTGTAAGCTAAGTTAATTAAGATTACGCCTTAGGAGTTTTTTATGATAGAAGAATATACATTACTTACTTATATTATTTTTATTTTAGATGGGCTTTTAGTTGGTTTTACTGCAGGACTTTTTGCAATAGGTGGCGGAACTGCTGTTGTGCCTATTATGACAACTTTTGTTGGGTATTCGCCTAAGATTGCTGTTGGAATTAGCGTTATGCAAATGGTTTTTTCATCTTTTTATAATTCGTATTTAAATTATAAAAAAGGCACATTGCAAGTAAAAAATGCTTTATATCCTGCTTTAGGTGGTTTAGTTGGTGGTTTTAGCGTTGGTTTTATTATGAAATTTGCAAGTAATTTAATGATTGCTTATATTATTTGTTTTTTAATTATTTGGGCTATTGTTAAACTTTATTTTACTCCTGCAAATCCAATTGAACCTGAAAAGAATTCAAAATTATTACAATTTTTCGTAGGTTTAATAATAGGTGCAATTGCTACAAGTGGTGGGATAGGTGGTGGAGCATTACTCACGCCTGCTTTAGTTGCAATTTGTAATTTTAATATTAAAAAAGCTGCTTCATTTAGCGGTCTTTTTGTAGCTTTTGCTGGAAGTGCTGCTTTTATTTCTATGGCAATTACAAATCATGTTGATTATACTGCTGGTGCAATAATTGCTATTTCAAGTTTGCCTGGAGTTTGGGTTGGTAATTGGCTGTTTCATAAAATTAGCAATAATACGCAAAAAAAACTTTTCATAGGATTTTTATTGTTTGTATTGACCTTATCAATAATAGAAGTTCTAAAACAACACGGAGTATTTAATGAATAATGAAATTCAAGTTATAAACGCAAGTGAAAATAACTTAAAAAATATAAGCCTAACACTACCTAAAAATAAATTAATAGTTTTTACAGGGCTTAGTGGTAGTGGAAAATCTACTTTAGCTTTTGATACGCTTTATGCAGAAGGACAACGCCGTTATATAGAAAGCCTTAGTGCTTATGCTAGGCAATTTTTAGATAAATTTAGAAAACCAAATGTAGAAAAAATAGAAGGCTTAACCCCTGCTATTGCAATTGATCAAAAATCAACTAGCAAAAACCCACGCTCAACCGTTGGAACAATTACTGAAATATATGATTATTTAAGACTTTTGTATTCAAAAATTGGAGTTCAGCATTGTCATAAATGTGGAGAAAAAATCAATAAAATGGATACAGAAGATATAATAAACGAAATGGCAAAATTTAGCGAAAAGGCAATGATTTTAGCTCCTTTAGTTAAAGAAAAAAAAGGCACATTCGCACCACTTCTTGAAAGCCTAAAAGCTCAAGGTTTTATAAATATTTTAATAAACGGCACACTAACACGACTAGATGAGCCAATAGAATTAGCTAAAACTAAAAAGCATACTATTAAATTAGTAGTTGATAGGTTAAGAATTAGTGATGATAATAAAAGTCGTTTAGCTCAAGCTGTTGAAAAAGCTTTAAGTCTAAGTTATGGTGAGTGTGAGTTAGAATTATTAGAAAGTAATAAAAATATTCATTATTCGCTTCATAATGCTTGTTTTAAATGTAAAATTTCATTTAATAAACTTGAGCCTTTAAGCTTTTCGTTTAATAGCCCTAAAGGGGCTTGTTCTTTATGTGATGGTTTAGGCATTAGAATGAGTATTGACCAAGAAAAAATTATAAATTATGAAAGAAGCATAGAAGATGGTGCAGTTCGCACTATGATGGGCTTTAATAAAAGTTATTATTCAAAGTTACTTTTAGCATTTTGCGAAGCAGAAAAAATCCCTACAAATAAGCCTTATGAAGAATTAAGTGAATATCAAAAAAAGCTTATTTTATACGGAAGTGCAACAGAATTTAGCTTTTTATGGAATAAACATAATATCAAAAAAACTTTTGATGGAGCTATTAAAATAAGTTATGAAATCTTAAAAGATGATAAAGATTTTAACGAATACATAACAGAAAAAACCTGCCCATCTTGTAAAGGCTTTAGACTAAACGAGCAAAGCTTAGCTGTGTTAGTAAATGGCAAAAGCATAGCAGAAGTTATTAGCACACCTATTGAAGAGATTTGCGAATTTTTTAAAATAGAGAATTTTAATAATTTAAATAAGCAAGATTATGAAATATCTTATCCTATTATTAAAGAAATTAATGAAAGATTATTTTTCTTAAATGATGTTGGCTTGGGGTATTTAACACTAGGTAGAGATGCAAGGACAATTAGTGGTGGAGAAGCTCAAAGAATTAGGATTGCTTCTCAAATTGGAAGTGGATTAAGCGGAGTTTTATATGTATTAGATGAGCCTAGCATAGGTCTTCATGAAAGAGATACGCAAAAACTAATAAATACCCTAAAAAGCTTGCAGGCTAAAGGAAATACTCTAATAGTAGTAGAACACGATAGAAAGACAATTGAGAGTGCTGATGTAATCGTTGAGATTGGACCTAGGGCTGGAACTAGCGGTGGGGAGATTATCTTTAATGGCACTTATAAAGAATTGCTTAAAAGCAAATGCGAAACTGCATTGTATATAAATCGTAAAAAAGACATAGACCTTTATAAGGCTAGAAAGAGTGATGAATATTTAGAATTAAGCGGAATTAATCAAAACAATATAAAGGATTTAAGTGTGAAATTCCCACTTAGGAATTTAGTTTGTGTAACAGGAGTAAGCGGTAGTGGTAAAAGCTCATTAATGTTGCATTCACTTTTACCAATTGCAAGAGCAAATCTAAATAGAGCAAAAGCAGTAATTAATGATATTACATATAAAGGTCTTGATAAATTAGACAAAGTAATTTTCCTAGATCAAAGTCCAATAGGAAAAACTCCAAGAAGCAATCCAGCAACATATACAGGGCTTATGGATGAGATTAGGAATTTATTTGCTAATGTTCCTGAAGCACAGATTAGAGGATATAAAATTGGTCGCTTTAGCTTCAATGTTGCAGGTGGAAGGTGTGAAAAATGTAGCGGAGAAGGTGAGCTTAAAATCTCTATGCACTTTTTACCTGATGTAAATATTACCTGTGATGCTTGTGGGGGTAGAAGATACAATCATCAAACACTAGAGATTAAATATAAAGACAAAAATATAGCTGATGTTTTAGAAATGAGTGTAGCAGAAGCTTATGAGTTTTTTGCAAAACACCCTAAGATTAAGCAAAAATTAAAGACCTTAATGGATGTAGGGCTTGATTATATAACCTTAGGTCAAAACGCTACAACCTTAAGTGGTGGGGAAGCTCAAAGGATAAAAATATCTAAAGAATTAAGTAGAAGTGATACAGGAAATACACTTTATTTACTTGATGAACCAACTACGGGGCTTCATTTTGCAGATACGCAAAAATTAGTAAAAGTGTTGCAGCATTTAGTAGATGCTGGAAATAGTGTTTTTGTAATTGAGCATAATTTAGACTTAATCAAAAACGCTGATTATATTATAGATATGGGTCCTGAAGGCGGTTTTAGGGGTGGTAAGATAATTGCGACAGGTAATCCATTAGAACTTGCTAAAAAATACGCTGATAAAAGCTATACAGCAAAGTTTTTGGCACAAGAATTTAAAGAAATGAAAAAGGAGTTAAAATGATAGAAGAGATTAAAAAACTCTCAAGCGAGTTTATAGAGATTAGAAAATGTATTCACGAAAATCCTGAACTAGGATTAAAAGAATTTAAAACAGCAAAGTTAGTTGCTAACAAATTAAGAGAATTTGGCATAGAAGTTTATGAAAATGTAGGTGTAACAGGAGTTGTTGGGGTTTTAAAGAAAGGTAATTCAAATAAAAGCATAGCTTTAAGAGCTGATATGGATGCACTTGTAATAAACGAAGCTAGTGGAGTAAGCTATGCTTCTAAAAACGAAGGTTTAATGCACGCTTGTGGGCATGATGGACATACGGCGAGTTTATTATTAGCGGCTAAATATTTAAGTAAGAGTGAATTTGATGGCACTATTAATTTTGTCTTTCAACCTGCTGAAGAAGGTAGAGGCGGTGCTAAAGCTATGATTGATGATAATTTATTTACTAGATTTAAAAGTGATTTTATATTTGGCTATCACAATATCCCAAGCAAAACTAATAAATTATTTTGTCTTAAGCGTGGGGCTATGATGGCAGGAGCTGACGCACTTAGGGTAAATATTAGTGGAGTTGGTGGGCATGGTAGTGCTCCTGAAAAAGCTAGTGATGTAATGGGTGCGATGGCTCATTTTATAACCCAAGCGGGATTTATAACTGCTAGAAATATAGCGGCTAAAAATCAAGCTGTTATAACATTTGGAGCAGCTCTAAGTGGAAATGAAACTAGCTTTAATATCTTACAAGATAAGGCATTATTACTTGCTAATATTAGAACCTTTAATAATGATGATAGAAATACGATAATAGAGCAATTAAACAATATTGCTAAATCTTGCGAGTTACTTTTTAAGGTAAAAGTTGAACTTGAATTTATTCAAATAGGGGCAGCTACAATTAATGATGATGAGGCGCAAAAATTAGCTTTTGGTGTAGCGTGTGAATTATTTGGAGAGCAAAATTGTGATGAATTTCACGAGCCATTAATGGGTAGTGAAGATTTTTCTTTTATGTTAGAGCATTGCAAAGGTGCTTATGCCTTTATTTTAAATAAGAATGATTATTATCTACACGACCCTAGATATATTTATGATGATGATACTTTAGTTAATGCCGCTGCATTTTATTCAGGAGTATGTTTAAAATACTTAAAATAATTTCATTTAGGAATTTTAATTTATAAAATTCCTAAAATTTTTTTAAAAAAAATTCTATATGGACATAATCAGGACTACCCATTTGCTACAATCCTTTTACATTTTATAAAAAAGGATAAAAAATGAAAGAACGCATTTTGAAAATGAAAAAGGATTTAAGCTTTGGGCTTGTTGGTAAAGATGAGATTATAAATCTTAGTATTTTGTGCTTTTTAGCAGGTGAGAGTGTATTTTACTATGGACCTCCAGGAACTGCAAAAAGCCTTGTAGCAAGAAGAATTAGCAATATTTTTAAAGACGCAAATTATTTTGAATATCTTATGAATAGATTTAGCACTCCTGAAGAAGTTTTTGGACCGCTATCTTTAACTTCACTTAAAAACGATGAGCTAAAACGCCAAATTGAAGGCTTTTTGCCAACTTCTAATGTGGTGTTTTTAGATGAGATTTGGAAAAGCTCACCTGCAATACTCAACACGCTTTTAACGATAATTAACGAAAAAATCTATAAAAATGGCAAAGATATAATAGATGTGCCACTACTTGGACTTATTGCTGCAAGTAATGAATTTCCTGATGAAGGAGAAGGATTAGAAGCATTATATGATAGATTTTTAATGAGACTTGTAGTGCCAAGACTTACTCAAAAAAGAGATTTAACAAAGCTTTTAAATGGTAATGAACAAGGTGCAAATGTAGATATTGCAAATGCTTTTAGCCTAGATGAATTAAAAATGATAAAAGAAAATTCTCTTAAAGTAAGGCTTGGCAAAGAAGTAATAGACGCGATAATTGATATCAAAAAAGAACTAGCAAAGATTGAAATAGATGTAAGCGAAAGAAGGCTTTTAAAGGCTATTAAGATAATAAAAACTAGCGTTTATTTAAGCGGTAGAGATGAGGTGATTTGCGAGGATTTAGAGCTTTTGAAGCATTGTTTTTGGACTAATTTAGATGATATAAAATCAGTCAGTGATATTATTGATAAATACACTAAAAGTGAGTTTTTGAAAAACGCAAATAAGAGCATAGAACTAAATAGTGAATTTTATAAATACATAAACTCAATGCTAGTTAGTAAATTTCCTGATATTAAAAGTATCTCAAATGATAGTGGTTTAAGCACTTTTTATCTAGCAGTGCATTCAGATGTGCTTAATAAAAAGCTTGATTTAATCTTTAATCCTAGTAATGCTTTTAGCGTAAATGAGTTAGGTGATATTAGTTTTAAATTAGATATGAATAGTGTTTTTTTGGCTAAAGATAATAAAATCATAGAAAAAATCCCACTTAAATCAAACGATATAAGCTTTATAAAAATGGGCTTTAATGCTGTATGCGACAAGCTTGAAAGTGTAGAATTAAACAGCGGAACTTATGAAAATATTTTCTTAGGGTTTAGCATAAAACTTGGTATGGATAATAAAGAAGAGCTTTTAAGTATTGCAAAAACTATGAGAGATAATCTATGATAGAAGATATTAGAAATTATAGAAACGCTATTTTTAGTAGTGAAAATATATTGGCTAAAAATATAAATGATGAGTATTTTAATGCTTGTTTGGATGTTTTTGCAAAATTTAGCAAGGATTTTGGTTTTATAAAATACGGCGATACTGAAAATATTAAGCAGATTTTAAGCGATATAGAATGCCTTTTTGATAGTGAATTAAAAAGGCAAAATCTATTAGAATTAGTGCATTTTGCTAAAAATGCTTATCAAAATTATAAAAAGCACTTGCAAGATAATATTAAAGAAAATAATGCTTTTCTAAATGAAGATGAGCAAATAGACAACGAAGAAAACCTTGAAGAAGTAAAAGATGATTTACAAGATCAAAATGAAGAAGAAAATCAATATGCCGAAAACAAAGAAGATAATGAAACTATAAATAATAAAAAGAAAAAACCAAGAAAAACTAAAAACAAAAATCAAAAAGACAAACAAAATCAAGAAAATGAAAGTTTGGATGAAATTAAAAATGAAGAAAATAATTTATCTAAAGAAGATGATTGTCTAAATCAAGAAAATAAAGAAGAAAACCTTGAAGAAGTAAAAGATGATTTACAAGAGCAAAATGAAGAAGAAAACCAATATGCCGAAAACAAAGAAGATAATGAAACTATAAATAATAAAAAGAAAAAACCAATAAAAACTAAAAACAAAAATCAAAAAGACAAACAAAATCAAGAAAATGAAAGTTTGGATGAAATTAAAAATGAAGAAAATAATTTATCTAAAGAAGATGATTGTCTAAATCAAGAAAATAAAGAAGAAAACCTTGAAGAAGTAAAAGATGATTTACAAGAGCAAAATGAAGAAAATCAAAGCACTAAAAATAGCGAAGAATTAAATAATAAAAGTAAAAATAAAAATCCAAGAAAAAATAAAAGCAAAAATCAAGAAATTTCTAAAGAACAAAACGAAGAGCAAAATCAAGAAGAGATTTTAAGTGATGATGAATTAGATGAGTTAGAGCAAGAACTAAATGAGATTTTAAAAGTTTTAGAGTTTTTAAATGATGAAAGCGATGTAGATAATAATAGTAATCAAGAAAATACTAAAAATCAGCAAAGTTCAAGCACTCAAACACCACAAATAAATCCTAAAAAACGAGATTTAAAAAATTTTAAAAAACGAATGCAGGATTTTTTTAGCGATAGAGGCGTAGGTGGCGAAAAAGACATAGTAAAAGCCTCACATTCATATAGAAATGACAATATCAAAAAAAGTGAAATAAAAAGGCTTTGCAAGATGATTTGCGAAGGTTTTGGCATAGGAGTAAGCAAAAACGATAAGCATAATTTAGGTTATGAATTAGATGGAATTACAAGCTCTGATATACTTAAAAACGCCTTGCCAAGTGAGTTTGCCTTGCTAAATGACGAGCTAGCCCAAAATCTATTTTTTGCTAAGTTTTGTGAAAAATCCCTTAGCACTTGGCTAAATAAATCAAGTGATAAAGGCAAAATCAGCCCACTAATAATAGCTATTGATAATAGTGGCAGTATGAGTGGAGCTCCTGAAATGGTGGCTAAAACGGTAGGGTATTATCTAATAAATGAATGCAAACAACACAAAAAAGAGTGTATTTTAATTCTAGCTGGAAGTGGAGAGAATATAAAAACATCTAAAAAACACGGATATGATGAATTGCTTTATACCCTATCAAAATACAAAGCTAGTGGGGGTTATGATATAGATTGGGTTTTAAAGGCAAGTTTAAAAAAGGCAAGAGAATACAACAATAAAGCAAACCTATTAGCTATAAGTGATTTTTGTATAGGAGATGTATTTTTAAGAGATATTCAAGATGAGTTAAATGCTGTGAAAAGCTATGCACTTTTTATATCGTTTTTTGGTGGGAATAGGTTTGATGTAGTGGGCTTTCATAAGTATTTTTTATATGATAATTATAATCATACTATAAATGTTTTAGAGCGTAAAGATAGAGAAGAAAAGCTAAAAAGGAAAATAAGATGAAAAAAGTAAAAACAGCAATTGAATTAAAAGCACTTTGTGATGATTTGAATACTAATTTGCATGATATTGATACGAGTTTAATTACTGATATGAGCGAGCTTTTTAAAGATAGTTCTAGGAGTGATTTTAGCTTTATAAATACTTGGGATACTAGCAATGTTGTTAATATGAGCTCTATGTTTGAAAACTGCATAAATCTAAACGAAAAGCTTGAAATTGATGTAAGATTTTTAAAATATGCGGATAAGATGTTTTATAACTGCACTAATTTGGATTTAAGAAATATAAGTTTTAAGAATTTTGATGTTTCAAATCTTAATTCATTAGCTGGAATGCTAGTTGGTTGCATAAATAGAGCTGAATTTATTACAAGATATCTTAAGCTTAATTTTCTAAATGGTCTTTTGCTTCCTAATAATACTTCTGAATTAGAGTTTATCCTAAACGATAACACCATACCGCTAAATCTTATTGATATAAGCAGATTAACTAATACTGATTTTATTTTTAAACACAGCGATAGGACTGATTTTAAAGGGGTTGAGAGCTGGAGTAATGTAAATTCTTATACTTTTGCTAATTCTAAGGCAAGTGATGAACTTTTAAAAACTTTAAATATAAAAGCCATTATTGTAAATTTTAAATATAGACCTACAACAAAAGATGAATTAATAGAACTTATAAAAGATGAAAATATTTATCTAGGAGATATTGATACGAGCCTAATAACTGATATGAGTTATTTGTTTTACAGAATTAATCGTAGGAATTTTTCAGGAATTAATAAATGGAATACAAGCAATGTTACAAATATGGCA
The DNA here is from genome assembly GCF_020137595.1 of Campylobacter sp. RM12640. NCBI lineage: Bacteria > Pseudomonadati > Campylobacterota > Epsilonproteobacteria > Campylobacterales > Campylobacteraceae > Campylobacter > Campylobacter sp. RM12640. Next base: position 36,250 of record NZ_JACGAU010000011.1, on the reverse strand, counting down.
GGTATGTTTTATGGTTGTATTTATTTTAATGAAAGTCTTAGTCTTGATACGAGAAATGTTACTAATATGGTGGGTATGTTTTATGGTTGCGAAAGTTTTAATCAAAAACTTTATTTTAATACTTCTAATGTAGAGAGTATGAAAACTATGTTTTGTGGATGTAGTAAGTTTAATCAAAAACTTGATTTTGATACTAAAAAAGTGAAATATTTTTCTAGTATGTTTGATAACTGTAGTAGTTGTACTCAAGTTTATGAATTTAATTGTAATAGTATTATAGATTTATCTAGGTGTGTTAATGGGGTTTATTTTACTTTTGAAAATACTTCTGCAAGAATTTTACAAATTGTTTCAGAAAATTAATGTATTTAATAAAACTAAAAAAAAGAGGAATTTAAAACAGGAATTAGAATGATAAAAGTAAAAACAAAAGCTGAGCTAAAAGCACTTTGTGATGATTTGAATGCTAATTTGCAAGATATTGATACGAGTTTAATTACAGATATGAGTGAGCTTTTTAAGGATAGCCTTAGGAGTGATTTTAGCTTTATAAACCATTGGGATACTAGCAATGTTGTTAATATGAACTCTATGTTTGAAAACTGCGTAAATCTAAACGAAAAGCTTGAAATTGATGTGAGTTCTTTAAGATATACAGATAAGATGTTTTATAACTGCACTAATTTGGATTTAAACAATATAAGTTTTAAAAATTTTGATATTGCAAATCTTTTCGTATCAAGCGGAATGCTAGTTGGATGTATTGGTAGGGCTGAGTTTATTACAAGGTATCTTAAGCTTGATTATCAAAATTATAAAATAATGCCAAAAAATAGATATGAACTAGAATTCATCCTAAACGATAACACCATCCCGCTAAATCTTATTGATACGAGCAAGATAACTAATACTAATTCAGCCTTTAAATATAGTGATAGGACAGATTTTAATGGGATTGAGAGCTGGAATAATATAAATTCTTATACTTTTAATAATTCTAAGGCAAGTGACGAACTTTTAAAAACTTTAAATATTGAAGTTTGTAAAAAAAATTTTAAATACATACCCGCAACAAAAGAAGAATTAAAAGAACTTGTAAAATATGAAAATATTTATCTAGGAGATATTGATACAAGTTTAATAACTGATATGAGTTATTTGTTTTATAAAACTAATCGTAAAGATTTTTCTGGAATAAATGAATGGAATACAAGCAGTGTTATAAATATGGCTGGTATGTTTTATGGTTGTATTTATTTTAACGAAAGCCTTAGTTTTGATACGAGTAATGTAAGAGATATGAGCACTATGTTTTGTGGATGCGCTAAGTTTAATCACAAACTTAATTTTGATACTAAAAAAGTGAAATATTTTTCTAGTATGTTTGATAATTGTAGTAGTTGCACACAAACTTATGAATTTAATTGCAATAGTGTTAGAGATTTATCTAAGCGTGTTAATGGGGCTTATTATACTTTTGTAAATACTTCTGCAAGAATTTTACAAATTGTTTCGGAAAATTAATATATTTAATAAAATTAAAAAGAATTTAAAATAGGAATTAGAATGATAAAAGTAAAAACAAAAGCAGAACTAAAAGCACTTTGCGATGATTTGAGTGCTAAATTACATAACATTGACACAAGTTTAATTACAGATATGAGTGAGCTTTTTAAAGATAGTCTTAGGGGTGATTTTAGCTTTATAAACCATTGGGATACTAGCAATGTTGTTAATATGAACTCTATGTTTGAAAACTGCGTAAATCTAAACGAAAAGCTTGAAATTGATGTGATTTCTTTAAGATATGCAAATAAGATGTTTTATGCTTGTAATAATCTTGATTTAAAAAACATTAGCTTAACTAACTTTGATATTTTAAAAGTTTTTGAATGCTATTCTATGATAGATGGATGTGTTAATAAGAGTGAGTTTTTGTTTAGTAATTTAAAATTAAATATTAAAAACGCCATAGTAAGTCCTAAAAATAAAGCCGAATTAATGCTACTTGTATGTGATGAAAGTTTGCCTTTGGCTATGATTGATACTGCAAATATTTATGATTTTAGAAATCTTTTTGCGTATTCAACTAGACAAAATTATGATGGATTATGGGAGCTTAAAAATAAAGCTTTTAAATCAATGTTTTATAAAAGTAATTTTTATAGCGATAAAATAGATGTGAGTGCTTTTTTAGACCCATTAAAAAAACTTTTAAATACTTTCCAAAAAATAAAAAAGAACTACAAACTTTAATCGCAAATCCAGCTATCAAGCTTAATGAGATAGATACAGGGTTAATTACCGATATGAGCGATTTATTTGGTGGTAGGGCTGATTATGAAGGGGTAGGCGAGTGGGATACTAGCAATGTTGTTAGTATGAGTAGGATGTTTGCTAATTGTGTTAATTTTAATGAGCCTTTGTATTTTGATACTAGAAATGTTAAAAAAATGAATTATATGTTTGCTAATTGTAAGCATTTTAATCAAATAATAGATTTTAAAACTCCTAATCTAAAGACTGCTAGGGGGATGTTTTATGGTTGCACAAGGCTTAATAATGATATTAAAATAAATCTTGAAAAAGTAAAAGATGTGAGTAAATTTTTTAAAAACTGCACTCATTTAAACACTTTAATAAAACTTGATTTAAGCAGTGCTACAAATATTAGTGAGATGTTTTCAGGATGCAAAAGGCTAACAATAAAACCTGATTTGGTATTAAACAAAAGTGCAAACGATATTAATATTTATAAAGCTTGTAAATTTTAATTATATGGACAGAATTTTGACAACTTATATGCTATAATGCGAAAAATTACAAGAAAGGAGAATAAATGAAAGTTATATTTTCTCTTATGGGGGGGGGTATTTAGATTATCTAATATTATCACTTCTTTTTAAATATCTTAAATATTTCTCATTTGTTTTCAAAGGTACTTAGCAATGTTAAATAATTTTCCATGCACTTCATGTGGGGCATGCTGTAAGAGTATAAATGGCGTTAAAGAGCTTGAAAGCTTTAGTCAAAATGGTATTTGTATTTATCTAACAGATGATAACACATGTGAGATTTATAAAAATCGTCCTATGATTTGTAGGGTTGATGAATATTATAAAAGGTTTTTGTATAAGCATATGAGTAAGGCTAAGTATTACAATGAAAATATAAAAGTCTGCAATGCTTTACAGAATAAATTAAATTTAGATAAAAAATACAAAATTAATTTAATTAAGGAGATTTAAAATGCCAATTCCATTTATTTTAGGTGGTATAGCAGTAGCAGCAGGTGCTTTTGGAGCAAAAAAAGCTTATGATGGACATTGTGACAAAGAAGAAGCAGATAGGTTAATTAAAGAAGCTAAAGAAATATATGAAAATGCTGAAAGGTCTTTAATAGATACAAGAGATAATTGTAATTTAGCATTTGAAGAATTAGGAAGACTTAAAATTAATGTATTTACTAAGAATATAAAAAGATGGAAAAATACAGTTGATAAAATTAGCAACAGACCTATGAAAGAATTTGATACTAAGACAGAGAATTTTGTTATAACAAGTAGTATATTTAAAGAAATAGAGCAAACAATTATAAGCTTTAGTGAAATTGCAAGTAGTGGCATAGCTTCACTTGGAGCAGGCGCATTAACTGGAATAGGAGCTTATGGTAGTGTAAGTTTATTTGCAACTGCTTCTACAGGAACAGCTATTTCATCATTAAGTGGTGCAGTAGCAACGAATGCAACTTTAGCTTGGTTTGGTGGAGGAGCTTTATATGCTGGAGGTCTTGGAATGGCAGGTGGTTTAGCTATACTAGGTGGTATTACGGCTGCACCTGTTCTTGCACTTGGAGGGTTTTTATATTCTAAAAAAGCAAAAGAGGCTTTAGATAATGCTACAAGTGATTATTGTGAAGTTTTGGAAAAAGTTGAAGAAATGAAAACTGCAAAAGCAACAGCAAAAGGTATTGAAAACATTTTAAAACAAATCATTAAAGAACTAAATAGGTTAAATGGTCAATTTATTCAAATAATTGTTAAGTTGGAATATTTAGTAAAACAAGAAACTGATTATCATAAATTTAATGATGAGGAATTGAGTTTATTTAACTTAAGTTCAAATATGTTTAAAGTAATCTATGATCTTTGTAAGGTAGATGTTTTAAGTGAGGATGGTGAAGTAAGCAGGGAGATTAAGCAATATTTAGATCAAGCAAGGAAATTTAATACTAAAAAATAAAGGTTTAATAGTTTTATTTTAAAGGGATTGAAATGACACAGAATATATTTTTTGATGAATTAATGCAAGAATTAGAAACTCAAAGCTTATCTAGATTTGGGTTAAATATTTTTAACGTAAATTCTTACGCTGCTTATGTTGAAAGCTCAAAACTCACAACATATATGCAAAAAACAGTAGAACAGCATGGAAAAAATCCAAATGGTTTTGGACAGATGTTTGAGACTTATGAAGTAGGTTTTGAAAATATTAAAAATGCTTATAATAATGATAAAACTAGGGTTTTTACTACAGATGAACTTGATGAAATAAGAAAACTTAACAATGAAAAAAATTTTAAATTTAGCGATACTATAAGAGCTAATTATAGTGATAAGGAAATCAATAGTATTTCAAATAACTTAAAACTTGATGAATATGCTAAAACAAATCATACTTTAGTAGACATAGTAGGAATTGATAAAAATGGTAATATTGTTAAAAAGGAACAATTAAAAGCTATTAGTGATAGTATTTTTTCCAAGAGTTATGATAAGTATTTTAAAGCAGGCATTAAAGTGAGAGTTGATGAAGAAACATACAAGAGAGCTGAACAAGAAATTGAAAAATCAAGAGAAAAAGCAAATAAACAAAATAAAAACCAAAAAGAAAATTTATATAAGTTAAAAGTAAAAGAAGATAAATTTAAACAACTTATCAAAGGTCAAGATAGAAATAATGCAGGGTATAGTGATAAAATAGATGACAAAACTGGTTATACTGATGGAGAGAGTGCCTTAAAAGAAAGCTATATAATGCAAGCTAAAACCGCAGGAGTAAATGTTTTAGAAACAGGATTTAGTAATTCTTATACCGCAATACTTAATGTTTTTGCTAGTGGAAGTGTTTATGAATTAAAAGATGAATTTATTTTAAAAAATCATGAAGATTTTTCAATTAGAATTAAAAGAATTTTAAAAAGAGTTTATGAAGTTGGTTCAGATAATTTTGTAAAAGGTGCTAGTTACGGAGTAGTTGATACGCTTATGATCATTATTTCTCAATACTTAAAAGCAATTGGAGGTAATTTAAAAACTATTTGGACAAATTTGAGAAATAGCGCTAAGTCTGTTTATAATGCAATTTATCAGTTTATTAAAGGGCAAATTAAAACTTATTCAGAATTAATAAGAATAATCTTAAAAAGCTTATTTTCTGCAATAATAGTTGGTTTTGGAATTGCTTTAGAACAAAAATTAAGTATTTACGTAGGTAATACACTAGCTATTGCTATATCTATTTTAATCTGTTCCGTAGGAGTTGCTACATTTGTTCAAAGTTTAGATTTAGCAATTAATGGTTTTTTAGCAATTTGCGCAAAAGCTGATGTAGCAAAAAAAAGAAGAGAAGAAGTAGAGGCTTTATTTAATGAAGTCATGCCAAAAATGATAGAAAATAGAAAATCACTTGAAAAATATTTAGATAATTATATAAGTAACTTATCTACTAAAAGCGATTTGTGTTTTAACGATTTAGTAACATCCTTATCTTCTAGCAATTACAAAGTAGCAAATGACAATATATGCAAATTAGGAGAAATTTATGGTGTCAGGGGTCTTTTTAGGACAAATAATGAATTTGTTAATTTTTTAGACAGCGATAAACCTTGGTGCTAATTGACAACATAATAAATAAAAAGAATTTGAAATAGGAATTTCAAATTCTTTTATATGGACATATTTGAGACTATGCTTTTGCTATGATATAGCAAATTTTTAAAGGAGATACTATGAAAGATAATGATGAAATAATTAAAAAAATCTATAAAAAAGCTGAAAAAGGTAGAGATTATTTAAGAATGAAGAGTTATTTATTAAATCATTTAATAAATGAAATGCTAGAAAATTTTAAAGACAATGAAACACTTCAAAAGATTAAAAATGATTTAGATAATTCGGCTGGATATTTTTATTTTAGTATTAATCAAAGTAAAGATATAAAAGAAGTGCTTAAACAAGACACTTTAGCAGCTAAATATCATAATCTGTGGTTTAAAACCGACTTTAATACAAAAGATTATAATGATATTTTTTGCGTTTGCCTTGCTATTTATGAGTATTTAGAAGATAAAAATAATCAAAGCAGAATTAAATTATATGAATTAAGAAAAGAATTAGATAAATATTATGATAACCAAGGCTCTAAAGATGAATTAATCAAAGTATTTTTAGAATATTTTAATATTTGTGATTTTTCTTTATTTAATAACGATGGCAGTTTAAATGATGAAATTATTATTAAATGTAACGATTGTGAGCAATATATAAAAATCATTGAACAAAATCTAGAAAACAAAGAAAACGAGCTTAAAGAAAGCATAAAATATAAATTACAAAATCGCTTTAAAGAAATCAAAAATATAAATTATGATCACATAATAACAGATTTAAGCCTTATAAATCGTATGCTAGATGATGATACTTGGCTAAATGAAAGTATTTATAAGCTATTAGTTTTAGAAGATAAAAATCAATTAATAAAAATTTCTAATTATATTTCTAGGCTTGATACTGAGCTTAAAATACAAACATTACAAAGATTAGAGCTTGAATATTTATTAAATGCTACAAAAGAAAGCATTACTAGACTTGAAGAAACTTGGAAAGATTTTGAAGATAAAGATTTTGATTTTGATGTAGATCTTTTAATCAATGCTTTAGAACAGCAAAAAAATATTGCAAGGAATAATATTTTTTATTATGAAATACTAGATAGACAACAAATACTACTAAACGAAGCTATATCTAAAAAGCGCTTTAAACCAAAAACTAAAGATGAATTAAGAGAACTAATTAAAGACGACAGAGTATCGTTAGCTAATATTGATACTAGCTTAATAACTGATATGAGTGGTCTATTTGAAGGTAGTGAAAGAATTAATTTTGATGGTATAGAAAATTGGGACACTAGCAATGTTACTAATATGAATGATATGTTTTTAGGTTGTAAATATTTTAATAAAAAGCTTAATTGGGACACTAGCAATGTTACTAATATGAATGATATGTTTTTAGGTTGCGAACGCTTAAATAAATTAATCGAGTTTGATATTTCAAATGTGCTTGTTGGTAATGGTATCTTTTACGCTTGCAAAAGACTTAAGCCTACAAATATAAGACTTAAGATTAAAAACTAAAGGAGATTTTATGAAAAAATATAAGCCAAAAAATAAAGAAGAATTGCAAGAGTTAGTAAGAGATGAGAGTGTCAATTTAGGAGATATTGATACTAGCTTAATCACTGATATGAGTGAATTGTTTGAAAATAACATTAGAAAAGACTTTAGCGGGATAAATGAATGGAATACTAGTAATGTTACTAATATGAGTGCTATGTTTTTTAATTGCAAATATTTTAATGAAGCTTTGAGTTTTGATACTTCAAGTGTTGTTAATATGAGCTATATGTTTGCTTTTTGCGAGCGTTTTAATAAAACAATTGATTTTAATACTTGTAATGTAGAAGATATGGGGAATATGTTTGATAGTTGTAAAAATTTTAATCAGGCTTTAAATTTTAATACTTTAAAGGTTAAAGATATGAGCTATATGTTTAAAGGATGCTATAGATTTAATCAAATGCTAGAGTTTGATACAAAAAATGTAAAAAATATGGATTTTATGTTTTTAGAATGTAAAAGTTTTAATCAAATGTTAGATTTTGATACTTCAAGTGCTTTTAATTTAGATGATATGTTTTTGTTTTGTGATAATTTAGAACAAGAGCCTAAATTTTATACTGATTATATGGATGAAAAGCAAAAAAGATATGAAGAATTAAAGAATGGGTTTGAAGGATGAAGGAGTATAAATGCCAATAACACCAAAGCCAAGTAAATTTATTTGTAAAGATTGTGGGTATTCAGTGGTGATAATTCATAAAAGCGATTGCCTAAGTGCAAATGATTTACCACCATCTAAATGCCCTAAATGTAAAAATAGTGTTTGTTATGACAGAAAAAGAGCTAATACATTTGATATAGCTTTAGCAAAATTAAAGGAGATTTTATGAAAAAATATAAGCCTACCACAAAAGAAGAATTACAAAACTTAGTAAGAGATAATGATATTTATCTAGGCGATATTGATACGAGTTTAATTACTGATATGAGTGAATTATTTTATAAAAGTAATAGAAAAGACTTTAGTGGGATAAATGAATGGGATACAAGTAATGTAACTAATATGAGTGCTATGTTTTTTAATTGTAAAGATTTTGACCAATATTTAATTTTTGACACTTCAAATGTAGTTGATATGAGCTATATGTTTTATGGTTGTAAGCAATTTAATCAAGCTTTAAACTTTAATACTTCAAATGTAATTACAATGTATGGGATGTTTATAGATTGTATTAATTTTAATCAAGCTTTAAACTTTAATACTTCAAAAGTTACAAATATGAGCTATATGTTTGCTAATTGTAAAAATTTTAATCAACCACTAGATTTTGATACCTCAAAAGCTCAAAATATCAGTTATATGTTTTTTGCTTGTAAGAATTTTAATCAACAATTAAATTTTGATACTTCAAATATAGTAAATATGCGTAGTTTATTTAGTGGTTGTATTAAATTTAATCAAGTTATAAACTTTTATACTTCAAATGTAATTGATATGAGTTTTATGTTTAATAATTGTAAAAAATTTAATCAACCATTAGACTTTGATACTTCAAATGTAATTGATATGAGTTGTATGCTAGTAGGGTGCAAAAACTTTAATCAACCATTAGACTTCGATACTTCAAAAGTTACAAATATGAGTGGTATGTTTGGCGGTTGCAAGAAATTTAATCAGGCTTTATACTTTGATATTTCAAAAGTTACAGATATTAGTTATATGTTTTTTGATTGTGAAAACTTTAATAAAACTTTAAACTTTGATACTTCAAATATAGCAAATATGAGTAGTTTATTTAGTGGTTGTATTAAATTTAATCAAGTTGTGAATTTTAATACTACAAATGTGAAAGATATGAGTTTTATGTTTAATAATTGCAAAAAATTTAATCAACCACTAAATTTTGATACTTCAAATGTAACTAATATGTTTTCTATGTTAGCAGGATGTGAAAACTTTAATCAACCACTAAATTTTGATACTTCAAATGTAACTAATATGAATAGTTTATTTAACAGATGTTTTCAGTTTAATCAGCCTTTAAATTTCAACACCGAAAAAGTTATAGATATGGGTTATATGTTTTCTGATTGTAAGAATTTTAATCAACCATTAGACTTTGATACTTCAAATACTCTTAGTATGCGTAATATGTTTAGAACTTGCAAGAAATTTAATCAGCCTTTAAATTTCAATACTTCAAATGTAACTGATATGGCTTGTATGTTCTATGATTGCGAAGATTTTAATCAAGCTTTAAATTTTAAAACTTTAAAAGTTAAAAATATGAGTTCTATGTTTTATAATTGTAAAAACTTTAATCAAATTTTAAAATTTACTATCTATAAAGTTGATTCTATGATTAATATTTTTGATGGTTGTAAAAAATTAGAACAATTACCTACGTTTTACACAGAATATTGTAAGAGAAATAATAATAAAGAATACAGTAGTATAGGTATAGCACAACAAGTAGAAATTGAAACAGAATTTTTACATTTTTTAAAATAGCAAAATGTCAATAACACCAAAGCCAAGTAAGTTTATTTGTAAAAGTTGTGGGTATTCAGTGGTGGGTAATTCATAAAAGCGATTGCCTAAGTGCAAATGATTTACCACCACCTAAATGCCCTAAATATAGTGTTTGTTATGAAAGAGCTAATACATTTGATATAGCTTTAGTAAAACGCAAGGAGATTTTATGAAAAAATATAATTTAAAAATAAAGAAGAGTTACTATAAAACAACAAATTCGCTTGAAGTAAATTAAATATTTTTATTTATATTTTAAAAATGATTAAAATTGTAGTTATTGGTTTTAGTAAAAATTACTATAAAATCAGCAAATTAAGTATTAAATCATTATCTTAAATATTTAATCTTTACATAAAAAAATTCCTAAAATCAAATATCAATAATTATTATGAGTTGATTTTAGGTTTTTTGTAAGATTTATTAATTCATTTAGTTTTATATTATTTAACGCTAGGAAAAATCTAAGATTTTTTGGCACTTTTGCTAGTCTATAAGCGTCTTTTTGCTCTTTACTAAGCTTTGTAATAGCCTTTAAAAAAACCATAAAAAATCCTTTATAAAAGCAAACACAAACACAATCAGTCCTAAAATAAAGCTCGGCTTCGTTGTTTTTATTTAGCTGGTTTTTTAGCTCTAATTTTTGCTTTGATGAGCTTACAAAACCTAGTTTTTTAATAGCTTTATCTAAAGAATTTTCATCTTTACAAAAATAAATTCCTTTATAAACCAAGCTATCTTTACATATTTTACTCTTATCAAATTCTAAATATTTTAAAGTATTTCTTATGCCATTTGCGTAGTGTTTTACAAAATCATTTGCATAATTTAATCTAATTTCGTTTCTTTTATATTTGGTATTAAAATTACTTTCATCTTGAAAATATCCATAATTATTCTCATTTAAATACAGCATAATTTCATCTTTGCTAGTATTAATTAATGGGCGAATTATTTTATAATTTTTCCTTGTATCAATCCCGTTAAAACCCAATAGATTGCATAATCCTGCACCTTTTATAATTTGCATTAAAAACCACTCAAACCTATCATTTAAATTATGAGCTACTATCAAATTATCATAATCTTGCATTAATTCATCAAAAAAGTCATATCTATATTTTCTAGCATTACTTTCAAAATTATTATTATCAAGATTTACTTTTTTAGTAAAGATTTTTTTATTATGAGCTTTTGCTAATTTTATAGCGCTTTGCTCTTCGTTATTTGAATTAATTCTAGTCTGATAATTTACAAGGCATAAATCAAACTCACAAAGCTCTAAAAGTGCATAAAAAAGTGCCGTGCTATCAGTCCCGTGTGAAAATGCTAAAAGGTTTTTTTTACCTTTTAGCTCTTCTAAATATTCAATTCTCATAGCGTCTAATTGCAGTTGCTATTAGTGTTTTTTCATGCACTTGAGTGATTTTACAAACTATTAAATCACCCACTTTTAGCTCTCCTATCTCACTTTCATTTATTAAGATTTCTCCATCTATATCTCTATCAAATAAAAGCGGCTTAGCACCTATAAAAAACTCGCCTTCGCTAGATTCTCCTAAACAACTTGCGATTATTTCTTGATTTAGCATTTTTTCAAAACTTGCATTGATTTTAGCATCTACGATTTTTTCAATCTTTTTTAGCCTACTTTTAATAGTATTTGCATTGATTTGTTGCATTGAGTAAGCGGCGGTATCTTCTTCTTTTGAATAAGCAAATACGCTAATTCTATCAAAATCAAATTCTTTAATAAACTCGCATAAATCTTCAAAATCTTCTTCACTTTCTCCTGGGTGTCCTACGATAAAACCAGTTCTTAAAAAGCTATTAGGAGCTGCTCTCATTTGCTCTAAAAAGCTAATAGCCTTAGCCTTATCATAGCCACGCTTCATAATTTTTAATAATTTATCGCTTGAGTGTTGAAGTGGCATATCAAAATAATTCACAAATACTTTTGAATTAATTATTTTAGTGATTAAACTAGGCTTAATTGAGCTTGGGTATAGGTATAAAATTCTAGCAGCCTTTATGCCTTCAATTTTTTCAATTTCTGAAATTAAATTCTCTAAGCCATCGCTAATTTTTAAGTCTTTTAAATAAGAGCTTGTATCTTGAGCAATGAATGAAAAATCATAAAATCCCCTAGCAACTAAGCCTTTAACTTCAGCTACTACATCATCTATTGGACGAGATTTTAACTTGCCTTTAAATGTAGGAATAGCACAAAAGCTACAGGTTTGATTGCAACCTTCAGCGATTTTTATATAAGCGTGAGTATTTGAGCCTGTTATTACTCTTTGAGTATTTGCGTCTTGTAAATATACAAAATCTCTAAATCTACTTTCACGACTTGCTATTAATTCATCAATTTTTGCATATTCGCTAACTCCTGCAAATAAATCAACTTCGGGTAATTCTTTAACTAATTCATCTTTATATCTTTGCATTAAGCAGCCAGTTACTACTAAAATTGAGCCTTTTTTTCTAATTTCGTGTAGTTCTAAAATAGCATTAATACTTTCAATTTTTGCACTTTTTATAAAGCCACAAGTATTTACTATCAATACATCAGCTTCACTTGCTTCATTAGTAATTTCATATTCTTTTAAGCGACCTAGCATAATTTCACTATCAACTAAGTTTTTATTACAGCCTAAACTTTGTAAAAATAATTTCATTTAAATTCCTTTTAAAAAAGCTATTATCTTAATAAATTTTAGCTAAGATTTGCCTTTAAAATACAACTACGGAGCAAAATTTGGATAATTATGAATTTAGTGAATTATTAAAAGAATTACAAATAAAACTTGACAATATAGAAAAAATAATCAAACCAAACGAGGCAAAAGAAAGAATAAAAGAAATAGAAAAAGAGCAAGAAGACCCAGCATTATGGGCTGATGCAAAAAGAGCAGCCGAGCTTGGTAAAGAAAAAACTAAATTAAATCAATTAGTATCAAAATATGAAATTGCAAATAGTGAATTAGTAGGCACTAGCGAGTTGTTTGAACTTGCGGTGAAAGAAAATGATTATGAGACTTTAGAAGCTTTATTTATAGATAGTCCTAATTTAGAAGAAACTATTAAAAGTCTTGAAATATCAATGCTTTTAAGTGGAGAAAACGATACTAAAAACGCAATTATTAATATTCACCCAGGAGCAGGTGGAACGGAGAGTAATGATTGGGCGAGTATTGTTTATAGAATGTATTTGAGATTTTGTGAAAGAGAAGGCTTTAAAGTTGAAACACTAGATTATCAAGAAGGCGATGAAGCAGGGATAAAAGATGTTAGCTTTGTTGCTCGTGGGCTTAATGCTTATGGGTATTTTAAGGCTGAACACGGAGTTCATAGACTTGTAAGAATTAGCCCATTTGATAGCAATGCTAGACGCCATACGAGTTTTTGTAGTGTAATCGTTGCACCTGAAATTGATGATGATATAGAAATTGAAATTGAAGAAAAAGATATAAGAATTGATTATTATAGAGCAAGTGGTGCAGGTGGTCAGCATGTAAATAAAACAGAAAGTGCGGTAAGAATTACTCATATTCCAACAGGAATTGTAGTGCAATGCCAAAACGATAGAAGTCAGCACAAAAACAAAGCCACAGCTTATAAAATGCTTCGTTCAAGATTATATGAACTTGAAATGGAGAAATTAAACGATGGAAAAGATACAGGGGGAGTTGGCGAAAATAGTTTCGGGCATCAAATTCGCTCGTATGTTTTAGCTCCTTATCAGCAAGTAAAAGACGCTAGAAGTAATGAAGCATTTAGCCAAGTTGATGCGATACTTGATGGTGATATTAAAAAAATGATAGAAGGTGTATTAATTGCTCAAAAGGATAGCAGCGAAGATTGATTATTGTGATAAACATAAAGGATTATCGTGGATACAGCCCAAAAACTATTTTTAAATAACAAAATTAAATATATCAATTTGCTTAGCTTAGAAGATAAGCAAATTGATATAAATAAGCTTAGTGAAATAAAACTAAAAGAACCAAAAATAGGACTAATATTAGGGATATTTTTTGGTATTTTAGGAGCTGATAGATTTTATAAAGGAGATGGATTTTTAGGATTTATTAAGTTTATTTTGTTTTTTATTTCTCATTTTTGTTTATTATTTGTTTTACATATTCCACTTGCAATGCTTTTTTATTCTGGACCTGATGCACCGCCACCTCCATTTATTTTGCAATCAAAAATATATTTAAATATAGTTGCTTTTTCTTTTATTTTAATATGGTTTATATTTATTATTTGGGTTATATTAGATTGGTTTTTAGTCTATCGTGGGATAAAAAAGGATAATTTCCAAAAGATTTTAAGTGTTATAAAGGAAGAAAATTGAATATATTTTTATTATTAATAATAATTTTAGCAATTATAGGATTTATTACAGGTAAGGGTATTATTAGAACCATAATATCGTTTTTTGCGATAATATTAGGGACTATTTTAACAGCGATTTTAGGGCTTATTGGAGCAATTTTATTACCTTTATTTTTTAAAGGAAATATTTTAAATAATCAATTTACTAAAATGAAAGGCGGATATGCTGAATACCTAGTCGCGCTTATTGCAAAAATAGCTAAACTTGATGGAGTAATTTCGCCTAAAGAAGCTGAATTTATAAAATTAATACTAGATAATAATTCTTATAATTTAGTTGAGCGTGAGAGATTAAAAAAGGTTTTTAAAGAAGCTAAAGAAAATCCAGAAAATTATAGAATAGTTGCACAAGAGCTTAAAAATAATTTTATTTTAAGCAAAAATGAAAAGCTTAATATTATGCAAAGTTTGCTTTATTGTGCGAGTATTGATGGTTTTAGTGAAAAAAAGATTTTTGCGTTAAAAGAAATTGCAGAGATTTTTGGCGTTACACAAGAATTTGCACAATTTATAAATTTTGGTAACAATAACAAACAAAATAATAATAAAATTAAAAAAGACCCTTATGAGGTTTTAGAATTAAGTCCTAATGCTAGTTTAGTTGAAGTAAAAGCAGCATATAGAAGACTTGCTAAAAAATATCATCCTGATGTGTTAAACACAAAAAATCTTAGCGAAAGCGAGCTAAGAGCAGGGATAGAGAAATTTCATGAGATTAATGAAGCTTATGAGATTTTAAAACAAAAATTAAGTTAAGGAAGTAAAGTGGTAGTTTTAATAACAGGTGTTGCAGGATATATTGGCTCAGCCACTGCATCTGGATTTTTAGAAGCTGGGCATAAGGTAATTGGAATTGATAATTTAAGCGGTAAAAACAAAAAAGCTATAAAAAATATAAAAAAATATTATGAAGTTGATTTTTATGAAGTTGATATTTCAAATAGCGAAGCTTTAGAAGATGTAATGTCAAGATTTAAAATTGATATGGTATTTCATTTTGCAGCAACTAGCAATGAGAATTTTAGTAAAAAAGATAATCTAACTTTTTATGAAAACAATATCATAAATCTTTTTAAATTATTAAAAGCTATGAAAAAATTTAAAGTTAAGACTTTAATATATCCATCAAGTATATTTGCTAATGTAGGATTGGAAAATACCTGTGATGCTTATGTTAAGACAAAAATCTTAGCTGAAAATATGATACAAGATTATGCTAGAAGCAATCCTGATTTTTCTTATGCAATTTTAAGATATTGCAATATTGCAGGGTATTATTCTAAGATATTTTTAGGAGAATTTGAACATTATTCAATTATTAAAAATATCACAAGAATTGCTTGCGGTAAGTCTGAATTAGGTCGTGATTTTAACTATGATGAGAATTATCATTTCGCACATATTGATGATATTGTTAATATTAATTTAAAAGTAGCTAGCGAGCTTTATACAACCAAAGAAAATATATGCACTACAATAGCTAGCAAAGAAAGTATAAGTGTAGAAAATCTAATCAAATTAGTAGAAAAGTTAAGCAAAAAAGAAATAGATATAACAATAGCTTTAAAAAATGACCATTGCGATAAAATTAAGTCTTGTAATTTATTAAAATATGAATTAGAGTATTCAATAGAAGATATTTGCAAAAATCAATTAGAACACGAAGCTAGGTTTTAATGTTTAGATATTTATTATTAGCTTATGAAAGAGAAAAATTAGAATTATTTTTAAAAAGATTTGATTTAAGATGCGATGAAGATATAGAATATGCTTTAGTTTATGAAGAAAATGAAGAGATTAAAGCAAGTGCTTGTATAAGCGGTAATATTGTAAAATGTATAGCAATTGATAAATCTTTACAAGGTAATAATTTTAGTGCTACTTTACTAACTCAAATTGCAGATAAATTAAGAGAATTAAATATAAATGAATATTTTATATTTACAAAGCCTTGTAATGTAAAAGTATTTGAGAGTTTAGGGCTTTATTTATTATGTCTTACAAAAGATGTTGCGTTATTTGAAAACACAAAGTTAAATTATGAAAATTATAAATTTGAACTAGTTAAACATTATAAAAGAGCAAAAAAAATTGGCTCAATTGTAATGAATTTAAATCCTATGAGTAAAGGGCATTTATATTTAATTCAAAAAGCCTTAAAGCACTGCGAAATCTTGCATATATTTATTTTAAGCGAAGATTTAAGTATGTTTAATACAAAAGCAAGGCTTGAGATTGTAAGAAATGAATTAAAAGATTATAAAAATATAATAATTCACGAAAGTAAAAATTATATTATTTCAAAAGCTACTTTTCCTACATATTTTTTAAAGGATAATGCTAATGTTAATGAGATTTATTCAAGGCTTGATATTACATTATTTGCTACAAAAATAGCACCTATTTTAGGGATAAATATGAGATTTTTTGGGACAGAACCAAAAGATAAAATAACAAAAGATTACAACCAAAAAGCAAAAGAAATTTTAAAAGAATTTAAAATCAAATTCTATGAAATCAGTAGAGCTAGAATGAATAAAAAAGTAATAAGTGCAAGTAGGATTAGAAAAATTATTTTAAATGATAAGGATTATTTAAATAATAAGGAGTTAAAATCCCTTTGTGCTAATTCAACTTATGAGTATTTAAAAAACAATTTAATAACTAAAAATTAAGTTATCTTTGTAATAATAAAAGAAAACTTAAAAAATTTAATTAATTAGGAGATTTGATGATTACAACTATTGCAAGTGCTGGTTCATTAGAATCAGGCGATGTTTTAATTAGTGTAAGTCCTGCTAATGTGGGAAGGAAAATTGAATTAAATTCTAGTGTTTATAAACAATTTGGAGAACAAATATTAGCTAGCGTTAATGAAGTATTAGATGAATATGATATTAAAAATGTAACAATAAAAATAGAAGATAAAGGAGCGCTTGATTTAGTAATTCGTGCGAGATTAAAAACTGCTATTTTTAGAGCTAGTTTAAAAGATTATGATTGGGAGAGTGAATTATGCTAAATAAAGATAGACTTAGAAGAAGTATGATGTTCTTGCCCGGAAATGCACCTGCAAAATTAATAGACGCACATATTTATGGAAGTGATTCTATTATGATTGACTTAGAAGATGCAGTAAGTATTTCAGCAAAAGATGCGGCTAGAATGCTAACTTATGAAACTCTTAAAAAGATTAATTATGGTTCAACTGAAGTTGTTGTAAGAATAAATGCTTTAAATTCTCCTTACGGAAGAGATGATGTAATAGCTATGGTTAGTGCTGGAGTTGATGTTATAAGACTTCCAAAGACTGATAATGCAAACGAAGTTAAAGAAGTAGATGAGTTAATAAGCGAAGTTGAGCATAAACTAAATCGTCCTAAAAAAACTTTAATTCTAGCAGCAATTGAGAGTGCTACTGGGGTTATTAATGCTTGTGAGATTGCAAAGGCAAGTGATAGATTAATGGGGATTGCTCTTGGAGCTGAAGATTATGTAACGAATTTAAAAACAACTAGAAGCAAACACGCAATGGAGCTTTATTATGCAAGAGAGCAGATAATTCACGCAGCAAGAAGCAATAATTTATATTGTTTTGACACTGTTTTTTCAAATATAAAAGATAAAGTTGCATTTGCTGAAGAAGTGCAATTTATAAAAGACTTAGGTTTTGATGGCAAATCAGTAGTTCATCCAAGTCAAATCAAAATAGTTCATGATATTTATACTCCAAAAGAAAAAGAAATAATAGACGCTTTAAAAGTAGTAAATGCAGCTAAAGAAGCGGAAAAAAATAGCATAGGTGTAATTGCAGTTGATGGCAAAATGGTAGATGGTCCAATTATTATTAGAGCTTTAAGAGTGCTTGAATTAGCTAAAGCTAGTGGTCTTTATAAAGGAGAATGATTATGTATAAAGTAAATGCAGTTAATAGAAAAATACCTAATAAAATTGCTAATTATAAAGATGTAGTTGTATATAGTGGAGAATTAAAACAACCAAAAGAGCGTAAAATCGGTGCAGCTATTAGAGTTGGCAAAAAAGAAGATAAATTAGTCTCAAGTATAAAAGACGCTATTATAAAATCAGGCTTAAAAGATGGTATGACAATAAGTTTTCATCACCATTTTAGAAGTGGAGATTATATTTTAAATCTAGTTTTAGAAGAAATAAGCAAGCTAGGTATTAAAAATCTTTGCGTAGCAGCAAGTTCTCTTTCAACTTGCCATAAACCTTTAATTGAGCATATTAAAAATGGTGTTGTAACAAGTCTTCAAACAAGTGGTCTAAGAGAGCCATTGGGTTCTTTTATTAGTAATGGTGGATTAAAAACTCCTGTAATTATTAGAAGTCATGGTGGTCGCGCTAGAGCTATTGAAGATGGCTCGCTTAAAATTGATGTAGCATTTATTGGTGCTCCAAGTTGTGATAAATTTGGTAATCTTAATGGTTATACAGGCAAATCTGCGTGTGGTAGTTTAGGTTATGCTAAGGTTGATGCTATGTATGCTAATAAAGTTATTGCAATTACTGATAATTTAGTAGATGGAATAAATCTTCCTGCTAGTATTGACCAAACTATGGTGGATTTTGTTTGTGAAATTGAGAGTATTGGCGATCCAAAAGGCATAGTATCAGGTGCAATTCGTTTTAATGATAATCCAAGAGATATTTTAATAGCTGAAAATGCTTTAAAATGTATCTTAGCATCAGGTTTATTTAAAAATGGCTTTAGTTTTCAAACAGGAGCTGCGGGCGCTTCTTTAGCAGTAACTAAGCTTTTAAAAGAAGAGATGATTAAGCATAATATCACTGCTAGTTTAGGTGTTGGTGGTATCACTGCTGCCTTAGTTGATTTGCATGAAAATGGTTTAATGGATGCACTTTTTGATACTCAAAGTTTTGATTTAGATGCTGTTAGCTCACTTGCAAAAAACCCAAAACATTATGAAATATCAGCATCTTTTTATGCAAATCCAAATCTAGTTACTCCAGCGGTAAATCAATTAGATTTTGTAATGTTGGGAGCACTTGAGATTGATACGAATTTCAATGTAAATGTAATTACTACTTCAACAGGTGTTATTAATCAAGCAATAGGCGGACACCAAGATACTGCTGAAGGTGCAAAAATTGCAATGATTTTAGCACCATTAATTCGTGCTAGAATTCCAATTGTAGTTGATAATGTAAGCACGATTTGCACCCCAGGAGCAAATGTTGATGTGGTTTGCACTGATTACGGAATTGCAGTAAATCCTAAAAGAACTGATTTAATAGAGAATTTCACAAAAGCAGGTATTAAATTATATACTATTGAAGAACTAAAAGAAATGGCAGAGAAAATCACAGGCAAACCAGCTAGTATTAAATTTGGCGATGAGGTAGTAGGCGTTGTAGAATATCGTGATGGCAGCGTTTTAGATGTGATTTATAAATCTTTACAAAATTAGGAATTTATTTCCTAATTTTATTACCAAATTACACATATTAAACTCAATTTTTAAGTATTTCTTGTTTATTTAATTAAAACAATTTAAAGTATAAGATATTTAAGGAGAGTTTTATGTGGATTGGAAGAAATGATGGCGAAGAAAGTATTCATAACAGAGTTTTTAAATGTTTAAATACTTCATCTTCAAATAAATTAATAGGATTTTGTTCTAGTTTAGGTGTAGATAGAAATCACGGAAGAGATGGTAGCGAATTAGCACCGAATATCATTAGAAAAAATATGGCAAATTTTGCTGTATTTGATGATTTTAGCTTTGATGATTTAGGCAATATTGATAATTTTAAAAGCCTAGAAGAAGCTGATGATTTATTATACGATAAGCTTAATTTAGTATTAAAAAATCAAGATTATTGCGTTATTTTAGGTGGTGGTCACGAAACTTCTTTGGCTGGAATTAAGGCTTTATTAGATAATAAACAAAATGTAGGTGTTATTAATTTTGACGCACATTTTGATGTGAGAATTCAACCCCAACATACTTCAGGTAATTCGTTTTATGAAGCTTATAAATACGCAAAATCAAATAATTATTCTTATAAATATTTATGTATTGGGGCAAATGCTTTATCAAATACTCAAGCTTTATTTAATACTATGCAAGATATGAATGCTAAATATGTTTTAGATAAAGACTTTGATAATTCAGCAAAAATTGTAAAAGAATTTATATTAGATTGCGATGTTTTATATCTTAGTATTGATATTGATGTGTTTTCTTTAAGCTATGCACCAGGTGTTAGTGCTCCTGCTGTTTATGGTATTAGTTTGCAACAAATTTTACCGATACTAAAAATTATTTTAGATAGTAAAAAAGTTGCTTTAGCTGATATTTGCGAGTTTAATCCAAAATATGATATAGATAATCATACTGCTAAATTAAGCGCTTATTTAGCTTATATTTTATTAAGAAAGGCTGTTATATGAGTTTTGATAGTTTAAGCGTATTGGCAATTAGCATTGGTGTTTTATTATTTGGAATGTTTTTAAAAACCAAAATCAATTTTTTAGAAAAATTTTGTATCCCAGCTCCTGTTGTTGGTGGATTTTTGGTAAGTATTTTAGTATGGTTTTTAACCTTTATAGATATTAATATAGAATTTGATAAGTCCTTGCAAACTCCTTTTATGGTTGTATTTTTTAGTGTTGTAGGGCTTAGCGGAAGTGCTAGATTATTAAAAGTTGGTGGTAAATTGCTTTTAATATATTTAGCGTGTTGCTGGGTAATGGCTATTATGCAAAATGCTATTGGAATTACTATGATGAATGCTTTTGGGCTGAATAGTTTATATGGAATTTTAAGTGGGGCTGTTGCTTTAGAAGGAGGACATGGAAATGCTATTGCTTTTGGTGGTATGGTAGAAGATTTAAGTGGTCTTAGCAATGCTAAAGTAGTAGCAATTGCAGCGGCTACTTTTGGTTTAATAAGCGGCTCTTTACTCGGTGGGCCTTTATGTAGATATTTAATACTTAAATATAAATTAGAGATAAAAACAAACGAAGATATACAAGATATTGACCCGCTAAAGCACAATATTCATCACGCAAGTTATCAAGAATTTTTAAAATCTTTATTTTTAATACTTTGTATTATGTGCATTGGATTTTATATAAGTTCATTATTTACAAAACTTAGCGGTTATTCTTTGCCAAGCTATGTGGGTGCTATGTTAATAGCAATGCTAATTAGAAATATAAATGATGTCTTTAATATATTTAAACTAAATCAATACACAATAGATACTATTAGTGAGCTTAGCTTAGGAATATTTTTAACTATGGCTATGATGAGTTTAAAAATCAATGAATTAAGCGTGGTTGCTATGCCTTTATTGATTACGCTTTTTGTTCAAGTTGTTGTTTTAGTATTGTTTGCAATATTTGTTGTGTTTAGATTGTGCGGGAAAAACTATGATAGTGCTATTATGTGTGCTGGATTAATGGGGCATGGCTTGGGTGCTACTCCTAATGCGGTTGCAAATATGAATGCTGCTTGCAATAGATATTCTTTATTCTCAAAACCTGCATTTTTGATAGTTCCTTTGTGTGGTTCTGTTTTGATAGATATTGTGGCTATTCCTTTGAATACTTATTTGATTAATATATTTGCTTAACTTAGGATTGCTCCTAAGTTAAATTACTCTACTACACCATCGCTAAAAGTGTATTGGGTTAGAGAATTTTCTTTTGCTTGAATACAGATATAATTTAGTTTAGTTTTTGCAAAAATCTGTCTTTTTACACTAGGTGCAACTCTGATTATATCTCCTGTTTTAATTAAAATTAGTTCATTATCTAACTTTATTTCCCCATTACCATCTAAGATAATATAAACTTCTTCATTTTCTTTATGATAATGAACAAAAGGCACATTAGTATTTGCTTCCATTGTGTTAATACTTATTTCACAAGATGTAAATCCTAAAGCTTCTTTTAAATCAATTCTTTGAATATTTTTAAATTCTCCTAGACTTTTTACACTAAATCCATTACTCATTTTGACTCCTTTTTAGTTTGATAACGAACTATTTTTGCATAAAAAGTTAAATATATTTTAATTTTTTATGTTATTTAGCATTTTTTCTAATAATTCTTCTAAAAATAACTCTTCTGCTTTTGAAAAGTTTTTAAGTAATTTTTCAAAAACTATATTTGATACTTCTTCAAATATTGGTTTTAAATCTAAAGTTTTTTGAGTTGCTTTTATTAAATACATTCTACTATCGTTACTACTTTGGCTTTTTGTGATATATCCATTTTGTTCTAATTTGTCTATTAAAGAGCTAATTGTAGCCTTGCTTCTATGTATTTTTTGTGCTATTTGAACCATACAATATTCTTTTTCATCAAATAATATATTTAAAATATCAGCGTGAGAAAAGGATAAATCAAATTCTACTCTTTTGCTAAGTTCTTTTAAAATCAATTCATTTGATAGTTCTTTTATTCTTCCCATTAAAAATAAGCTTGAGTTCATATTTTGTCCTTATAATTTTTTTTATTATATAAAAATATTAAAAAATTTATTGAATTTTTTAAAAAGTAAAAGATATTTTTGCTAAATTTAAAAAAAGGAGTAAAAATGTCTGATAAATTTTTAAAGAAATTTAGAATTTGTTTTGCTAGGAATACTAAAAGATTAATGTTAAATTACAAAAGAGAGTTTAAAAGGCTTTATTTTAATTATTTTAAATTATTAAAACTCGCCAATATATTTGTAAAAACTATGAGATTTTCTTTAGTTTTAATAACTTTTGTTTCTGTAATAGCTTATACAAAATATTATTTATTTGAAGTTGGGTATTTGCCTAGATTTGATTTTAATTTATTACTTACATTTGGATATGTGTGTTTTGTTTATTCTATTTTTATAGGGATTATTCCTTATGTTATGATTGAATTTGTTGTGCTTTTAGCTTGTAAAAGAAAAAAGTCAAATAAATTTGGCTTTAAAATTCTTAATTTTTTGTATGAAAGAGTATTTTTATTATTTGTAATTATAGTAATTATCATAATTGAATTAGTGTTTTTAAGTTTAGTTCAAATATATCAAAACGAAAATGTAACTTTTCCAACGATAAATCATTGCTTAAATGTTATGATGGCTATATTTATTACTTTATGTTTTTTTGTATATTTTTTTAAAAGATTTAGTTTGATTATAAAAATTATTTGGATAATTTGCTCTATTTGGTATTTTTTTAGTCTTGATATTAAAGTTGTTAAATTAGCCAATATTGGTGGGTTTAGAACTGATATTGTAGTTAGTAAAAATAGTTTATATATGAGTTATTTTATAAATTATAAAAAGCTAGATATTAATGATTGTGATATTAAAAAAGGGGAGAAAAATATCTGTAAATTAAGCGATGGAAATTATGTATTAAAAGATGTATTGATTTTATCTAGCTTAAGTGATGTTGTTTATATAGAGCTTAATTTAAATAATAAAGCCCAAACGCTAGACTTTAAACAAAGCGAAATAGAAATAATTAATAGGTTTTAAGTTTGTTATTAATTTTTATGGTGTAAATTTAATACGCATACATATTAATTTTTAAAGAAAGGTCTAGTATGAAAAGATTTGCAACGATTTTATTTTGTGCATTTAGTATTTTAGGTGCTAATTTATTAGCTAATGATGACACGCCTCCTAAGGAGCTTTTACAATTATTACACGACCATACTCCATTAAAGCCTACTAAGGTTTTTGATGATGTTTATTGTCTTGGGACAAAAAGCGTTGTAGCATACGCAATAACAACTAGCGAAGGCATAATTTTAATTGATGCTATGTGGGATAATGATGATGCAAAAGTGATTGAAAATGGGTTAAAAGCTTATAATTTAGACCCAAAAGATGTAAAAATTGTCTTAATTACTCACGGGCATGGCGATCATTATGGTGGGGCTAAGTATTTTCAAGATAAATATAACGCAAAAGTTATGATGAGTGCTATTGATAAGGATTTTATGTATTCATACAACGAAGGCCCAAATGACCCAAAATACCCTAAGCCAACGATTAATCATTTACTAAAAGATAAAGAAATAATAAAGCTCGGTAATAAAGAAATTAAAACTTTCTTAACCCCAGGGCATACCATAGGAACTACTTCAATTATCTTTGAAAGCTCGTTTAATGGTAAGAAATTTAATGTATTTTTATGGGGTGGTAATGGAATTTCAAAAGATAAAAATCTACAAATTGCTTATGATAAATCTTTAGATGAGTTTAAAAAAGAGCTTGATAAAAACAATGTAGTAGCAAAGCTAGAATCACATTTATTTAGAAATAATGGATATGAAAAATTAGAAAACATTTATAATAATAATTTCAAAACCCATCCATATATCATAGGAAAAGAAGGCATAGATGCTTGGTATAAAGAATACAAAGGACATATAAAAGCAAAATTAGATAACAATTAATAGTTAAAATAGCAGTTGCAAGGAGATAATATGAATATAGGTATCAAAATCTGTGCGACTGCTAGGATTATTTATCAGCATTTACATAAATCATTTTTAGACTTAGACATTACACCTGAACAATGGATAGTCTTAAATGCTTTATGTAAAAGCCCAAAAATCTCACAAAAAGAGCTTTCAGAACTTACCCAAAAAGACCAAAACACCATAAAAGCAATAGTTGATAAGCTTGTTTTAAAAGACTTAGTTATTAGAAAAATTAATCAAAATGATAAAAGAGCCTTTATTTTAAGTCCTACAAAAAAAGCCAAAGAATTAGCACTAATTTGCACCAAAATAGACAATATTATGTTAGATAAAATTCTAAGTGTTTTTAAAAATAAAAATGAGCTTGATTATTTTATAAATAAGCTAGATAATATACAAAAGAGTATTGAAAATGAAAGAAATTAAAGAGATTTTGCTAAATATATTTTTATTAAATTTCATATAGATTTGTCTAAAAAACTTTATTTTAAATTCTTAGCTTTACTAGGTATATTTTTTGTTTTTTTATATATATTATTTGAATATGTTTTTCAAATTTCAAATATAACTTTTATATTTATTTTTCTTTATATTCTAGGCATTAGCTTGGTTTATAGGGTTAAGAAAGTATATAAAAATATTTTATTGATTTTGATTTTATCTTATCCTTTTATAAATTATTATTTATTAAAAAGTGAAGCTTTATTTTTAGGGTTTAATTTTGTATTTTTATTGTTGTTTTTATTTATAATGATTTTTGCAAATCTTAATACCAATATAAAAACTAATACAAGTCAAAAATCTTTACTTATTAAGTTATTTATATTAGCTATTTTAATTCTTAATATGCTGATATATCAATCTTTTTTAAAATCTTATAATATTTTAATTTTAGATTTTTTAAGTGTTTTTGCATATTATAATTTTTATTTTTTATTATCATCTTTTATGATTATTACATATATATTTATAAAAAATTTATTAAAAACTATATAAATTTTTTTGAAGAAATTGATATAAAAAATTTTTTAGGTTAATGGCTAATTTTTCTTTTATATAGACAAATTATGTAATTATCATCTAAATCTTGCAAATCTCATTAACTTAGCCTTGTTAGACTGAAAACTCAAGGAGAAAATATGAAGATAAAAACGAGTTTTTTACCCGCTGTGTTTGTTCCAAGCATAGTATTTATTGTAATTTTAGTTTTACTAAGTATATTTTTACCAGAATTTACAAGTAGTATTTTAAATAATATTAAAACTTCAGTTTTTACTAATTTTTCTTGGTTTTTTATACTTAGTGTTAGTTTTTTTGTAGGATTTATGGTCTTATTAGCTTTATCTAAATTTGGAGATATAAAATTAGGTAAAGATGATGATGAGCCTAGTTTTAGTTTTTTTTCGTGGCTTTCTATGTTGTTTGCTACTGGAATGGGTGTTGGGCTTATGTATTTTGGTGTGGCTGAGCCTATAATCCATAAAAAATCATTAAATATAGATGATAAAGAAGCTTTAATTCATACTCTATTTCACTGGGGAATTCATCCTTGGGCTATTTATGGGGTTTGTGCTTTAGCTATGGCTTATTTTGGTTTTCGTTATAAAATGCCTTTAACTTTAAGAAGTGCTTTTTATCCTTTTTTAAAAGATAAAATTTATGGATTTTGGGGCAATGTTATTGATATTTTGGCATTAATTGTAACCGTTTTTGGAATTAGCACAACACTTGGATATTCTGCAAGTTCTTTAAATGCAGGACTTGTTAATATTGCTTGGCTTAGTGATATTTCATTTAGTGAACAAGCAATTATTATATTAATAGTTGTTAGTTTATCTACTATTTCAGCTATTAGCGGAGTTAATAAAGGGCTTAAAATATTAAGCGAGATTAATTTGCTTTTAGCATTTTTACTAATGATTTTCGTATTAGTTAGTGGTGATTTGGTTGAGCTATTATCTGATTTTAGTTCTAATTTAGGGCTATATTTTTCAAATATAGTTGAACTTAGTTTTAAAACCTATACATATAATAAAGATTATATTAGCTGGTTTAATTCTTGGACTATTTTTTATTGGGCTTGGTGGCTTAGTTGGGCGCCTTTTGTTGGCTTTTTTATAGCAAAAATTTCTCGTGGTAGAACTATTAGAGAATTTATATTTGGAGTTTTGATTGTTCCTACTTCTTTTAATGTTTTATGGTTTAGTGTATTTGGAAATTCTGCTTTAAAATATAATGAAATTTTAAGTAATTTTTCTCAAAGTTCTGAAAAATTATTATTTGAGTTTTTAAATCTTTTACCATTTTCACAAATTAGCACTATTTTAGCTCTAGTAGTTTTAGTTTTATTTTTTATCACTTCTGCTGATAGTGGAATATTTGTTTTAAATTCTTTAGCAAGTGGTGGCAAAGAAAAACCTTATAAATGGCAAAGTATTTTATGGGGCATTAGTTTAATTGCTATTGCAATATCTTTATCATATTCTGGTGGGCTTGATACTATTTTAAGCGTTACTATGATAGTTGCACTTCCGTTTGCTTTAATGCTTGTAATTATGTGTGCATCACTACTTAAAGGCTTAATAGTTGATAGTAGATATTTTAATACAAGAGTTAGTAAGGCTAGTGTTTATTGGAGTGGGGATTTTTGGGAACAAAGGCTTGATTTAATCTTAAAACAATCTCAAATAAAAGATATGCAAGAGTTTTTAAACGAGCTTGTAAAACCTGCTATGCAAAAGATTTGCGATAAATTAAGCGAGCGTGGATTAAAAGCATTAATCAAAGAAGAAAAAAATAAAATTAGTTTAGTGATTAAAAAAGACTTATCAAAAGATTTTATTTATGGGGTAAAAATAGAAAAACACGAAGTAAATAAAACCTTATTAGATGATGAGAATTTACCTAATTTATCAAAGGAATTTGAGTATAGACCTATAACATTTTTTGGCGATGATAGACTAGGTTATGATATAAAATATTTAAATGAAAAAGAAATAATAGTAGATATTTTAAAGCATTATGAAAGGTATTTAAATCTTTTAGATGATAGCTCAAATGAAATATTTACAATGGGTTATAGAAAATAACTTTTATAGAATTTGAAATGCTTAATTTCAAATTCTTTTTTTTAAAATACTAAAGTGTTACTTTTTTTCACATTCTCGTAAAAAAATTAGAATTTTTTTTGAATATACAAAAATAATTAATATTCCTTGATAAGATATTTCAAAATCATTTAAAAAAGGAGAAGTTATGAAGAGTTATCAAATGTATATTGATGGTGAGTTTGTTACTGAAAAAAGGGAAATGGCACCTGTTTATAATCCTGCTACAAAAGAGCAAGTTAGTGAGTATCCACTAGGCACAAGAGATGATGCTAAAAGAGCGCTTGAAGCTGCAAAAAGAGCGGGTAAAGAGTGGGAAGCACTTCCAGCTATTGAACGCGCAAATTACCTTAAAAAAATCGCACAATTAATTCGTAGAGATAGAGTAAAACTAGCTGATATTTTACAAGAAGAGCAAGGCAAGGTTAGAAGTTTAGCTGAAGTTGAGATTGATTTTGCAGCTGATTATTTAGACTATATGGCAGGATTTGCTAGAACTTATGAAGGCGAAATCATTCAAAGTGATAGAGCGAACGAAAATATCTTTTTATTTAGAACTGCAATCGGTGTTACAACAGGGATTTTACCTTGGAACTTCCCATTTTTCTTAATAGTTAGAAAACTTGCACCTGCGTTTGTTACAGGAAATACAATAGTAATTAAGCCAAGTAGTGAAACTCCAAACAACGCATTTGAGTTTGCAAAATTAGCTCACGAAGCTGGAGTTCCTAAAGGAGTTTTCTCACTTGTTAGCGGAAAAGGAAGTGAGGTTGGAGATGAACTAAGCTCAAACCCACTAATTGGAATGGTAAGTGTAACAGGTAGCGTAGAAGCTGGAGTTAGAGTTATGCAAGCAGCTGCAAAAAATGTTATAAAAGTAAATCTTGAGCTTGGTGGAAAAGCACCTGCAATAGTATGTAAAGATGCAAATATGGATTTAGTAATTCCTGCAATTAAAGCAAGTAGAATTTGTAATAACGGGCAAGTTTGCAATTGTGCTGAGCGTGTTTATGTGCATAAATCAAGATATGATGAGTTTATTAATAAAATGGCTGATGAGTTTAGCAAAATTACATTCGGAAATACTGCAAAAGGTAATTTTGATATGGGGCCACTTGTAAATGAAGCAGGTGTTAAAAATGCTGATGCAATGCTAAAACGCGCACTTGAGCAAGGTGCAAAATTAGAAGTTGGTGGCAAGATAACTGATACTAGTGGATATTTCTACCCAGCTACACTACTTAGCAATGCAGACCATAAGAGTGATATTATGCAAAAAGAAATCTTTGCACCAATTTTACCAGTTACAAGTTTTGATACACTAGATGAAGCAATTGATATGGCAAATGATTGTGAATACGGGCTTACAAGTAGTATTTATACAGAAAATCTAAACACAGCTATGAGAGCTTGCCGTGAGATTAAGTTTGGCGAAACTTATATCAATCGTGAGAATTTTGAAGCTATGCAAGGCTTTCACGCAGGATTTAGAAAGAGTGGCATAGGTGGTGCTGATGGAAAACACGGACTTTATGAATACCTTGCAACTCATGTTGTTTATCTTGATTACAATACTAAATTCAACGGCTAAAAATAGGAGCTTTTTAGCTCCTAAAATTATAAAATATTTTAATTTTAATTCAAATATATTTTTTAAGTTTATTTTAAATTAAGAAATAAATGTTACATTTGTTATTTATTTGTTTAAAGTAAATTTAAAGGAAAAACAATGACTTGCACCTATCAAGACTTAATTCATAAACCAATAAAACAACATTCAAACAATCATTCTTGCAATCATTCACACCATAACCACTCCCATAATCACTCACACCATAATTCTAATCATTCCCACGAACACCACAATCATTCTCATACTCATTCTTATGATTTTACTAAGAATAAAAAAGCATTATTATTAAGCTTTATAGTAACTTTTGTAGTAATGTTTGCTGAATTAATTTATGGGTATTTAGCTAATTCTTTAGCATTAATTAGTGATGCACTTCATATGATAACACACGCTTTTGCATTGATAATAAGTTTTATTGCACTAATATTTATTAATAAACAAGATAGTAAAAAAACTTATGGATATTATAGAAGTGAAATAATAGCTGCTTTTATAAATGCTATTATGATAGCTATATTTACTATATTTATTATCTATGAAGCTATTGAAAAACTATTAAACCCAAGTAAAATAGATATAAAGACTATGCTTATAGTATCTTGCTTTGGACTTGTAGCAAATATAATTAGTGCTTTATTATTAATGAAAGCTGATACAAGTAATTTAAATATTAAATCAAGTCTAATTCATATGCTAAGTGATTTACTTAGTTCTGTTGCAATTATTATTGGTGGGATTATTGTTTATTATACTGATTTTTATTTTATTGATTCAATACTAGCTTTAATAATAGCTTTAGTAATTGCTAAGTGGTCTATATCATTATTTAAACAAAGCTTAGATATTTTACTTGAGAGTTCATTCATTGAGATTAGTGAAGTAAAAGAATTTATATTAAAGCAAGATTTAAATATAAAAGATATTCACGATATACACATTCATTCAATCTCTCAAGATTATCATATACTAACAGCTCATATAATCTTAGATGATTTAAATGAGTTTAAAAGTGTTTTACAAAAGCTTAATGCTTTACTTAAAAATGAGTTTAATATACATCATATTACTATTCAGCCAGAAATAATATAAAGGATTAAAATGAAAAAATTATTTTTTGTATTTATTTTATTAATTAGTTTTTTAAATTCAAGTGAGCTAAAAGTAGCTACTTCTAAAAATGTAGGAGAACTAAATCCACATTTGTATTCTCCAAATGAAATGTTTGCTCAAAATATGGTTTATGAAGGATTTGTCTCATACTCGCAAGATAATCAAATAATACCTAGTCTAGCTACTTCTTGGGAGATTAGCGAAGATGGTTTGGTATATACTTTTTATCTTAGAAAAGGAGTTAAGTTTTCTAATGGAGAAGACTTTAATGCAAATGCAGTAAAACTTAATTTTGATGCAATTTTTGCTAATAAACAAAGGCATATTTCTTTTGCACTTGTAAGGGCTTTTGATTATCTTGAAGTGGTTAATGATTATGAAGTAAAGCTTCATTTAAAACATATTTATGAACCTACTTTAAGAGAACTTAGTCTTATTCGTCCTTTTAGATTTATAGCTCCAAGTGCTATGATTGATAATAATACAAAAGATGGTATAAAAGCACCAATTGGCACAGGTAAATGGAAATTCGTTGATACTAAATTAGGCGTTTATGATAAGTTTGTTAAAAACGAAAATTATTGGGGCGAAAAAGCTAAAATTGATAGCATAGTATGTAAAATAATCCCTGATCCAAGCTCAAAAGTAATAGCTTTAAAAACAAAAGAAATTGATTATATTTATACTGATGGAGAAATTAGCTTAGAAGATTTTATAAACTTGCAAAAAAGCGATTATCAAACGCTAATTTCAAAGCCACTTAGCACTATTTTAATAGCACAAAATACAGCAAAATATCCAACAAATGATATTAATGTAAGAAAGGCTATTAATATGGCTATTAATAAAGATGAAATTAGCAAATATGTTTTTTATGGGACAAGACCAAAGGCTGATTTTTTCTATGATGATAATGTGCCAAATGGCAAAATTGATAGAAGTGCATACGAATATAATCCTAAAAAAGCTAAGCAATTATTACTTGATAATGGTTGGGAATTTAAAAATGGCTTTTTAGAAAAAGATGGCAAAAGATTAGATATAGTGATTTCTTATATAGGCATTAACGCAGAGCAAAAGGCTATATCAGAAGTATTACAAGCGAATTTAAAAGAAATAGGAATTAATCTAATCTTACAAGCTAATGAAAGCACTATATTTTATAAAAGACATAGAAATGGGGAATTTGAATTAATCTTTAATGCTACTTGGGGAGCTCCTTATGAGCCTGAAATTTTTATGGCTTCTATGGTTGCACCAGCTCACGCTGATTATATGGCTCAAATTGGATTAAAGCAAAAACCACTAATCGATGAAAATATAGAAAAATTATCTAAAACAATGAATAAAGATGAAAAATCTAAACTAGCTAAAGAAATACTTACAATCTTACACGATGAAGCGGTATATATTCCTATTGTATATCATACAAATATATGCGTTGCAAGTCCTAAATTAAAAGGAGTTAAAACGAGTATTTTAAAATATGAAATTCCTTTTGATGATATAGAAATTAAGGAGTAGTATGAAAAAATTCATATTAAAAAGAACTTTATATGCCATTATTTGCTTGTTTTTAGCATCAATTTTTATTTTTTTATTAATTAGACTTAATGGAACTGATGCTGTTATGAATTATTTGCAAGTTAGTGGGATAGCACCGACTAATGAAGCGATAGAGCATACAAGAATTATGCTAGGCTTAAATGAGCCAATAATTACTCAATATGTAGTTTGGATAAAAAACGCTTTGCAATTAGATTTTGGGACATCATATTTTACTAATCGTAAAATCGCACCTGATTTATTTGAATACTTAGGAAATACTTTAAAGCTAACATCATTTGCCTTGCTTATAACTTTTGTAATCTCTATTCCTTTTGGGGTGTTTTCTGCAATTTATAAAAATCATTTTTTTGATTATTTTGTAAGGATTTTTTCATTTTTAGGTGTTAGCACTCCTAGTTTTTGGTTTGGTTTATTATTTATTTTATTTTTTTCTGTTGAGCTTAATTTATTGCCTCCTTTTGGCATAGGTGGGATTAATCATTTAATAATGCCTGCATTAGCAATATCTTTTATGTCAATTGCTATTAATGCTAGATTTATTAGGATTAATTTTTTACAAGCTTGTAATGAAAGATTTATAGCTTATGCAAAAATGCGTGGCGTAGGAAAGTATAAGATATATTCAAAACATATTTTATTTAATTCTTTACTACCTTTAATAACTGCTTTTGGTATGCATATAGCTGAACTTTTTGGCGGGGCTTTAGTGATTGAAAATATTTTTGCTTATCCTGGAGTTGGTCGTTATGCTGTAAGTGCTATTTATTATAGTGATTATCCTGTAATTCAAGCTTTTAGTATGATGATGTGTTTTGTGTTTATTTTAATTAATTTAATCACTGATATTTTATATGCGATAATTGACCCAAGGATTAGATATGAGTAAGAAAATTTATGAATATTTCGTGTATTTTTTATGTGCTTTTATAATCTTACTTGCTTTATTTGGTAAATATTATGCACCTTATAGTGCAAATGAGATTAATTTAGCGAATAAATTTGCTAGTAATTCATTATTGCATATTTTTGGGACTGATCATTTAGGGCGAGATATTTTCTCAAGGATTTTAGAAGGTGCTTATATTTCAATTCTAGCTACCTTTTCAACCATTATTATAATAATAGTTTTAGGCGTTAGTGTAGGTTTTATAGCTGGATTTTCAAATAATAAAATTGATAATTTTTTAATGAGAATTTGTGATATATTTTTATGCTTTCCTACTATTGTTTTGGCTTTATTTTTCGTAGGGATTTTAGGAACTGGTTTATTAAATATAATTATAGCCATTGCTTTAACTCACTGGGCTTGGTATGCAAGGATTATTAGAAGCATTGTTTTAAAGCTAAAAAATACTGAATATGTATTAATTAGCAAAACTTGTGGAGCTAGTAATTTTAAGATTTTTAAAAAGCATTTTGCAAAGCCTATTTGTATGCAGCTATTAGTATTAAGCACACTTGATTTGGGGCATATAATGCTGCATATTTCAGGTCTTAGTTTGCTTGGGCTTGGGGTAAAAGCTCCACAGGCTGAATGGGGGATAATGATAGCTGAAACAAAAGATTATATTTTAACTCATTATGAGCTTATTTTGTATCCTGGAATTGCTATGTTAATTGTAATTATTGCTTTTAATTTATTAGGCGATATTTTAAGAGATAAATTTGAAAATTTAATACAAGTTGAAAGTCATGGATAAAATAATAGTAAAAAATTTAAATATATTTTATAAAGATACAGCCTTAGTAAATAATGTTAGTATGAATATACAAAGTGGAAAAATCACGGCTTTATTAGGGCTTAGTGGAAGTGGAAAAAGCCTAATAGCAACAGCTATTATGGGATATGTAGCAAATAATTTAAAGCTTAGCGGGAGTATTTGTTTAGGTGATAATTCAAAGCAAAATATTGCTTGTATTATGCAAAATCCAAGAACAGCTTTTAATCCTTTATTTAGTATCAAAAACTGCTTTTATGAGACTTTAAAGGCAAGGAATTTAAAAATTGATAATGAATATATAAAAGAGATTTTAAATAAAGTTAAATTGAATGAAAGTGTTTTAAATCTTTATCCACACGAATGCAGCGGCGGAATGCTTCAAAGAATTATGATAGCTTTAGCCTTAGTATCTCGTGCGAAATTTATAATAGCTGATGAGCCTACGAGTGATTTGGATTTGATTTCTCAAGCTGCGGTTTTAGATATATTAGAAGAAATATCAAGCAAAATAGGTATATTGTTAATAACTCATGATTTTGGAGTGGTTGCAAGACTTGCTGATTATGTTTATGTTATGGATAATGCAAGGATTGTTGAAGAAGCAACTTGTATTGATATATTTAAAAACCCACAAGCAAATATAACAAAAGAATTAATTAATTCACATTTATCATTATATGGAGTTGGCAATGCTTAAGGTAGAAAATATCTCATATTCATATAAAAACTCAAATTTATTTAGCGATAAATATACTCAAGTTTTAAATGGAGTAAGCTTTAATTTAGATGAGAATAATTCTTTAGGTATTTTAGGAATTAGTGGAAGCGGCAAAAGCACTTTAGCAAAAATCATTGCTAATATTTACAAAGCAAATTCTGGAAATGTGTTTTTAAACAATGTAAAAATACAAGATAATAAAGAGTATAAAAAAATAATTCAAATAGTATTTCAAGACTCAAGAGCATCTTTTAACCCTGATTTTAGCGTTTATGAAGCCTTGATTGAACCTTTAGAAAATCTTACCACTTTTAGCAAAAGCGAGATTAAAAAAAGAGCCTTAGAATGCTTAGAATTATTAGAATTAAATCAAGACTTATTAGATAAAAAATGCTTAATGTTAAGTGGGGGACAATTACAAAGGCTAAGCATAGCAAGAGCTATTTCAATTAAGCCAAAAATACTTATTTTAGATGAAGCTACAAGTTCATTAGATGTATTAATTCAAGCAAAGATTTTAAAGACTTTAAAAAATCTTCAAAAGGATTTAAGCTACATCGTAATAACTCATGATTTAAGGATTATAAAATTATTTTGTGATGAGGTTTTAGTCCTTGATAAAGGCAAGGTAATTGAGAGCAAAAAAGTATGCAAGGATTTAGAATTTGAAAGCTTAATGGCTAAAGAATTAAGCAATAGCATATTAAAACCTTTTCCTAAGGATTTTTATAAATAATATTTAAAAGATTAAATATAATTTTTGTAATTTTGTAAAAAAGTGTTACGAATTTACAAATTCTTATAATTAATCTTAAAAATTATTATGAAATTAAGCTTAGTTTATTAATATTTCTTTTTATTTTCAAAAAAGGTTTTTAATGAGTTCGACGCTACTTATTCAACAGATTTTCAATGGCTTTTCACTAGGCTCAATGTATGCACTAATTGCTATTGGATATACTATGGTTTATGGAGTTTTAAGGCTTATCAATTTTGCTCACGGCGATATTATGATGATAGGCTCGTATGCTTGTTTATTTGCACTTAATTTTTTTGCCTTTCCGTTTATACCTGCTTTTGGTTTTGCTATATTAATTTGTATTGCACTTGGAATTAGCATTGATAAGATTGCTTATAAGCCACTTAGAAATTCTCCTAGAATTTCACTATTAATCACTGCTATTGGAGTTTCGTTTTTCTTAGAAAATCTAATAAATGTATTATTTACAAGCACACCACAACCATTTAATGCACCAAGTATTTTGATAAATCCTATTAATTTATTTGATATTAGAATGTCTTTGCTTGATTTAATAATTCCAACTTTAACTATTATTATTTTAATAGCTGTTTTATTGATTTTGTATAAAAGCAAATATGGAATTGCTATTCGTGCACTTGCTTTTGATATTTCAACCGTTGCTTTAATGGGAATTGATGCTAATAAAATTATAGCTTTTGTATTTGCACTAGGCTCAATGTTAGCTTGTATTGGCGGGATTTTTTGGGCGTGTAAATATCCACAAATTGACCCTAATATGGGAGTTTTAATAGGGCTTAAGGCTTTTGGAGCTGCTGTTTT